>NZ_JAVDVV010000033.1:0-60995 GCF_031457035.1 Methylobacterium sp. BE186 | reverse complement strand
ACAACACAACACACATTCCCTCAGCACGATCACGCCGCACCCAACACCGAGACGGGCCGCTTCCCAACCGGGACGCGGCCCGTCTCGCGTTGCGGGCAAGCGACGCGACCGGCCCCATCCTTAATCATTCGTCATCCGCCGGCGATCTGCGCGTAAGGCGCGCTCGGCGATGCTGCGGCTCGTCTGGATGGGGCGTGACAGGGGAGGGCGCCTTCCCGAACCCGGAAGGGCGCCCTATTGAGCATTCCCATGCGTCTCCTGATCATCGAGGACGACCGTGAGGCCGTCGCCTATCTCGTGAAGGCCTTCCGCGAGGCGGGCCATGTTGCCGACCATGCGCAGGACGGCCTCGACGGTTACGCGCTCGCGCGGGAGGGCGACTACGACGTGCTCATCGTCGACCGGATGCTCCCGAAGCTCGACGGCCTCTCCCTGATCCGCTCGTTGCGCGAGCAGGGCGTCGGCACCCCGGTCCTGATCCTCTCGGCGCTCGGCCAGGTCGACGACCGGGTCAAGGGCCTGCGCGCCGGCGGCGACGACTATCTGCCGAAACCCTACGCCTTCTCCGAACTCCTCGCCCGCACCGAGGTGCTGGCGCGCCGCCGCGCCGCCGCGCCCGGCTCCGCCGAGCCCACGGTCTACAGGGTCGCCGACCTCGAACTCGACCGTCTCTCGCATCGGGTCACGCGGGCGGGCCGCGAGATCGTGCTGCAGCCCCGCGAATTCCGCCTCCTGGAATACCTGATGCGCCATGCGGGGCAGGTCGTGACGCGCACGATGCTGCTCGAGAACGTCTGGGACTATCATTTCGACCCGCAGACCAACGTGATCGACGTTCATGTCTCGCGGTTGCGCGCCAAGGTGGACAAGGGCTTCGAGCATCCGATGATCCACACGGTGCGGGGCGCCGGCTACATGGTCCGGGCCGAGGAGGCCCGCGCCTCGTGAGGCCGCGTGGCTGAGGCGTCCCCGATGAGCGCGCGGACGCTGCCGCCTCCGGAGAACCTGCCGGCGCGCCTCGGCAAGCTGTTCCGCACGACGGCCTTCAAGCTGTCGCTCGCCTACCTCGTCGTCTTCGCGGCCTTCGCCTTCTTCGCCCTCGGCTACGTCGCCTGGAACGCGCGGCGCGTCCTCGACGACCAGATCGTCTCGACGATCGACGCCGAGATCAACGGCCTGTCCGAGCAGTACAATGCGGGCGGCCTGCGCCGTCTCATCGCGGTGGTCGAGCGCCGCTCCCGCGAGCCCGGCGCCTCCCTCTACCTCGTGACGACGGCGGCCGGCGAGCACGTGGTCGGCAATGTCGGCGAGGTGCCCGCACGGCTTCTCGCCTCGCCCGGCCAGACGGAGGCGAACTACGCCCGCAGCGGCGAGGGAGGCGGCTACGACCACCGGGCGATCGTGCGCATCTTCACCCTGCCCGGCGGCTTCCGCCTCCTCGTCGGCCGCGACGTCGAGGAGCGGGATCGGCTGCGCGCCGTGATCACCCGGACCTTCGGCTCCTCGCTCGCCCTCGTCGTGCTGCTCGGCGTGGTCGGCGGCTGGTTCGTGGCGCGCCGCGTCCTCAAGCGTGTCGACGACATGACGGAGACGACCCGCACCATCATGGCGGGCGACCTCGACGGGCGCCTGAGGGTCGCCGGCAACGGCGACGAACTCGACCGGCTCGCCCAGAACCTCAACGAGATGCTGGAGCGGATCGGCGAGCTGATGCGGGGCCTGCGCGAGGTCTCGGACAACATCGCCCACGACCTGAAGACGCCGCTGACGCGCCTGCGCAACCGTGCCGACGAGGCCCTGCGCACGGCCCGCACCCCCGAGGATCTGCGCGCTGCGATCGAGTCGGTGATCGAGGAGAGCGACGGCCTGATCCGGATCTTCAACGCGCTCCTGATGATCGCGCGGTTGGAGGCCCGCAACGCCCGCGAGACCCTGGCGCCCCTCGATATCGGCCGCACGGTGCAGGAAGTCGGCGAGCTCTACGAGGCGCTCGCGGAGGAGCGCGGCCTCGTCCTCGCGGTGCGGACCGAGGACGGGCTCGTCCTCGACGGCAACCGGGAGCTGATCGGGCAGGCGCTCGCCAACCTCATCGACAACGCGATCAAGTACGGGGCTGGGGGCCAGCCCCGCATCAGCGTCGCGGCCCGGCGCAGCGGCCCCGACATCGCGATCACGGTCGCCGATCACGGTCCCGGCATCCCGGAGGCCGACCGCGCCCGGGTGCTCGACCGGTTCGTGCGGTTGGAGGAGGCGCGGACCCGGCCCGGTTTCGGGCTCGGGCTCAGCCTGGTCGCGGCGGTGGTGCGCCTGCACCAGGGGTCCATTGCCCTGAGGGACAATGACCCGGGCCTTGCCGTCGTGGTAACTCTGCCCGTCCGCAGCGAGGGCGAACGGGCATGAGCGAACACGGCAGCGCGCGGGGGATCCTGGCGGAGCGTCTCGGCGCGGCGCCCCCCCTCTCGGATCCCGCGGGGGCCGAGGCGCGGCTCGCCGACATCGCCGAGGCACTTCCGAAGCGGTATCTCGCGGGCGTCGTGAGGGCCCATCTCCTCGCGCTGGCCGACCATTCCCCCTTCCTGTGGCAACTCGCGTCCCGCGACCCGGAGCGCCTCGCGCATCTCCTCGGCACGAACCCAGAGACGCGCGTCGCCGAGATCATCGCCGACCAGCGGGCGGCCGGCCGGCCCGACGGGGGTGCCGTCGACCTCGAGGCGGTCGGTCGGCGCCTGCGCGAGAACCGCGCCGCCCACGCCCTTCTCGTGGCGCTCGCCGATATCGGCGGCCTCTGGCCGCTGGCCACCGTCACCCGCGCCCTGTCCGACTTCGCCGACGCCTCGGTCTCCGCAGCCCTCGACGCCCTGCTGATCCAGGCGGCCGAGGCCGGTCGCTACCGGCCGCGCGAGGCGGCCGAGCCGCAGACGGGCTCCGGCCTCGTCGTGCTCGGCCTCGGCAAGCTCGGCGCCCACGAGTTGAACTATTCGAGCGACATCGATCTCGTCGTGTTCTTCGATCCCGAGACTGCGCCGCTGAAGGAGGGGCTGGAGCCGACGCCGTTCTTCAGCCGACTCGCGCAGGGCGTCGCCAAGCTCCTGCAGGAGCGCACGGCGGACGGCTACGTGCACCGGGTCGATTACCGGCTGCGGCCCGATCCCGGATCGACGCCGACGGCGATGAGCCTCAACTCCGCCTACACCTACTACGAGACGCTGGGGCAGAACTGGGAGCGGGCGGCCTTCATCAAGGCCCGCGCCATCGCGGGCGATATCCCGGCGGGCGAGCGTTTCCTCGCCGATCTCCGGCCCTTCATCTGGCGCAAGTACTTCGATTTCGCCTCGATCGCCGACGTGCACGCCATGAAGCGGCAGATCCACGCGGTGCGCGGGCACGACACGATCGCGGTGGCGGGCCACGACATCAAGCTCGGGCGCGGCGGCATCCGGGAGATCGAGTTCTTCGTGCAGACGCAGCAACTCGTCTTCGGCGGCCGCCGGACCGCCCTGCGGGGGCGGCGCACCATCGAGATGCTGGGCAGCCTCACCGAGGAGGGCTGGATCGGTTCGGAGGCCCGCGACGCGTTGAGGGCCGCCTACGACTTCCTGCGCACGGTCGAGCATCGCCTCCAGATGGTCCGCGACGAGCAGACCCAGCGCCTGCCGGCGGATCCGAACGAACTTGAGAGCTTCGCGCGCTTCGCGGGTTTTCCCGGGCTGCCGGATTTCGAGGCCGCGCTCCTCCAGCACGCGCGGCGGGTGCAGGCCCATTACGCCCTGCTGTTCGAGGCCGAGCCCGACCTTTCGGCCGAGGTCGGCGACCTCGTGTTCAGCGGCACCGGCGACGACCCGGCGACCCTGCAGACCCTGAGAGCCCTCGGATTCCGCGAGCCGGAGCGGGCGGCCGAGACCGTGCGAGGCTGGCATTTCGGGCGCCGTCCCGCCGTGCGCAGCCCCCGCGCGCGGGAGGTGCTGACCGAACTGGTGCCGGCCCTGATGCAGGCGCTCGGCGGCACGCCGGACCCCGACGCCGCCCTCGATGCCCTCGACCGCGCCTTCGGGCGGATGCCGGCGGCGGTGGAACTCCTCACCATCCTGCGCTCGCACGAGCGACTGCGGCTCCTCTTCGCCGACCTCCTCGGCACCGCGCCGCGGCTCGCCGACACGGTCGCCTTCAGCCCCCACGTCCTCGACGCGGTGATCGATCCCGCCTTCGTCGATCCGGCCACCGATCCGGCCGGGCTTGCCGATCAGTATCGCAGTCTCGTCGGCGCGCCGGGCAGCCACGAGGATTTTCTCGACCGCAGCCGCGACGCCGCGCGCCAGCTCCGCTTCGTCACGGGGGCGCGCCTTCTCTCGGGCATCCTGACCCCCGAAGGCGCGGGCCACGCCTTCGCCGGCATCGCGGAGGCGGCCGTGGCCGCCTCCCTCCATGCCGTCTCGGACGCCTTCCGCGCCGATCACGGCACGGTGCCGGGTGGACGCATGGCGGTGCTGGGCTTCGGGCGCCTCGGCTCGCGCCAGCTCACGGCCGAATCCGACCTCGACCTCGTAGTGCTCTATGATTTCGACCCGGAGAACCGCACCAGCACCGGCCCCCGTCCCCTCGACGCGGCGGTCGCCTACAACCGGCTGACGCAGCGCCTCGTCGCGGCGCTCACCGTGCCGACGCGCCGCGGCGGGCTCTACGAGGTGGATCTGCGCCTGCGGCCCGGCGGCGGTCAGGGCATGATCGCGGCACAACTGCGCAGCTTCCGCAGCTACGGCCTGGAGGAGGCCGAGCTCTGGGAGCACATGGCGCTGACCCGCGCCCGGGTGATCGCGGGAGACCCGGATCTCGGCGCCGAGGTGGCGGAGGTGATCCGGGCCATCGTCTGCCAGTCGCGCGATCCGGCTTCCGTGAACCGGGCGGTGCGCGAGATGCGCGCCCTCGTCGCGCGCGAGAAGGGCGATGGCGGGCCCCTCGACCTGAAGCTCGCGCCCGGCGGCCTCCTCGACCTCGACTTCCTGGCCCAGGCGCTGGTGCTCGGCCACGCGGCGGCCCATCCCGACCTCGCCGGCCTCGACGCGCCCGGCGTCCTGCGCCGCGCGGCGGGTCACGGGCTTCTGAGGGAGGACGCGGCCGAGCGCCTCTGCGCCGCCTACCGCCTGCTCGACGACGTGCACCATTGGCAGCGCCTGATGGTCGAGGGCGACCCGACCGCGGCCTCACCCGTCGCGCTCGCGCGGCTCGCCACCGCCACCGGAATGCCGGACGCTCGGGCACTGACCGCGCGCCTCGACGCGGAGCGGGCGGAGGTGAGGGCGCTGTTCGAACGGCTGCTGAGATAGGGGCTCAGGATCGCGAGGTTGCGCGCGGAGACCTCGGGGTCTCGTCCGGGCGCGCGAGGGGACCTGTGTTTCCCCCTCTTACACCACTGCCGGCTGGACGGGGCTTGGGCGCAGGCTCGCGCCGGAGGCTTCGCGGAGCGCCGCGACGGTCTGCTGCGAGGCTTCCTCGGCGGCGAGAGCCCGGAGGCGCTCCTGCGTCGGGGCGGGCAGGCGGACGAGGACGACCGTGCCGAGCCCTTCCTCCGAGCGGATGCGGAGCGAGCCGCCGTGCAACTCGGCCATCGAGCGCGCGATCGCGAGGCCGAGGCCCGATCCGTTGTGGCTGCGGGTGAGGTTGGTCTCGACCTGCGCGAAGGGCGCGCCGAGCTTCGGCAGCGCCGCTTTCGGGATGCCGATGCCGCTGTCCTCGATGTAGAGGTGGACGTGATCGCCGGACGAGCGGGCGCGCACCATGAGGCGCCCCTCGGCGGGGGTGAACTTCACTGCATTCTGCATGAGGTTGACGAGGATCTGCTGCAGCGCCCGCTCGTCGGCGAGAAGGCGCAGGCCGGGGCTCAGATCGACGCTGATCGCGAGGGATTTCGCCCGTGCGGGCTCGGCGACGAGCTTGATCGCGCTCTTCACCGCCGCGTCCACGTTCAGATCCTTCCGCACCAGCTTCACGCGGTGCGCCTCGATGCGCGACATGTTCAGGATGTCGTCGATGACCGACAGCAGGTAATTGCCGCTGGAGCGGATGTCCCGGCAGTACTCGGCGTAGCGCGGCGAGCCCAGCGCCCCGTAGACCTCCGTCTCCATGAGCTCGGCGAAGCCGATGATGGCGTTGAGCGGCGTGCGCAGCTCGTGGCTCATGTTGGCCAGGAACTCGGACTTCGCCTGGTTGGCGCCCTCGGCGGAGGCCTTCTGGTCGAGGTAGCGCTCCGCGAGGTCGGCGAGCTGCTGGGTCTGCAATTCGAGGGTGCGGCGGGAGCGCTTGAGGTCCTTGACCGTCTCGATCAGCTCGCGCTCCGAGGCGACGAGCTGCTCCTGGTGTCGTTTCAGGTTGGTGATGTCGGTGCCGACCGAGACGTAGCCGCCGTCCTTGGTCCGCCGCTCGCTGATCTGCAGCCAGCGGCCGTCCGCGAGTTCGGCCTCGAAGGTGCGCGAGGTGGCGCCCGCGTGCTCCGCATCCGGCAATTCCCGCCGGACCCGCGGCAGCACGCCCCGGCCCATGATCTCCCCGTAGCGGCGCCCGGGCTGCGCGTCCTCGGGGCTCAGCGCGTGCAGGTGGCGGAACTTCGAATTGCAGAGCACGAGACGGTTGCTCGTGTCCCACAGGACGAACGCCTCCGAGATCGCCTCGACCGCGTCGCGCAGGCGCATGTCGGCGGTGGCGGTCGATTCCACGAGGTTGTGCTGCTCGGTGACGTCGACGGCGATGCCGACGAGGTGTCGGCCGCCGTCGCCCGGATCCGGCACGATCTCGGCGCGGGTGCGCAACCAGACGTAGGCGCCGTCGGCCCGGCGCATGCGGAACGCGTGGTCCACCGTGATCTGGTTGGCGGCGAGCCCGCGGGCGAGGCTGTAGAGGTCGCCATCGTCCGGATGGACCAGGGCATTGACGTCGCCGAAGGAGAGGAACTCGCGCTCCCGGCGGTAGCCGAGCAGCGCGTACATCGAATCCGACCAGTAGATGCGCCCACGCGGGATGTCCCAGTCCCACAGGCCGCAGCCGCCGCGCCCGAGCGCCGTATCGAGGCGCTGCTTGATCTGCTCGCAGAGCTTGTCGACCGCGTGCGCGCGCCGGGTCTGCAGGCCGTAGGCCACCGCGATGCCGATGATGACGAGGCCGGCCGCACCGAGCAGGATCGCCTGGTTGCGGGCACGCTCGCTCCAGGCGGCGAGCGCCTCGTCCAGGGGCTGGACCACCGCGACGCGCGCGGCGCCCGCGCCGGGCAGGCGGTGCATGGTCGCGAGCGCGCTCCCGCCGCTGGGCAGGGTGACGCTCATCACGCCGGCGCGCTCGGCCAGCACGCTGAGGGCCTGGACCTCGCCGAGCACCTCGGGCAGCCGGGTGACGGATCCCGGCAGCGCGGGATGGGCGGCGATGATCTGCTCGCCCGGGGTGACGATCAGGATCTGCCGCCCGCCATGCAGCGAGCCCTGCGGCAGCAGGGCGTCGAGGCGGCCGGGGACCTCGCGCTGCTCGAGGGCCGCGGGCAGGGCAGCGGCGGCGAGGCGCGCGAAGGTCTCGATCTCCCTGGCCGTCCGGTGCAGGACCTCGTCCCGCTGCACCTGGAGATGCAGGGCCGCGACGCCGCCGAGGCAGGCCAGGAAGGTCGCCAGCAGCGCGGGGACGGCATAGCGCAGCCAGGTCTCGGCGCGCACGAAGCGGGCGTGGGTCGCACGCGAGGGGCGGTGGATGCCAAGAATCGTGTCCGCGCGCGCGGAGAGGGAAGCGGAATCCGCCTCCGGCATAGCCGAACCTCGTCGCTCTCGGTGAAGGTCCGGGGCGGAAGAACGCTCGCCCCGAATCAAGGATATATGATCATCCGAGCGGCCAACTTGTCCACGGCTTTCTCGGCGCCCGGCTTGACAGAACGGACCCCTGTTGCCGGCGGGTTCGCGCTCTGCCCGAATCGAAATTTTCCAGCGTTAAGAATGTGTTAACGGAGTGCCGAGGGTGCGCGTGAGGATGTCGGCGACATCGCGCGAGAGGCCCTCGCGGGACCGCATCCCGGACAGAATTTCTCCGGCCTTGGAAGACCTTGCGGGCTCCAGCCGGCGCCAGGAATTGAAGGTCGTGAGAAGCTTCGCCGCGATCTGCGGATTCGTGCGGTCGAGTGCCTCGACGGTCCCGGCGAGGAGGGCGAAGCCGGCCCCGTCGAGCCGTGCGAATTGCGTCGGGTTGCCGAGGCCGAAGCTGCCGATCAAGGCGCGGACCCGGTTCGGATTCGACATCGAGAAGGCGGGGTGGCGCTGCAGCCGGGCGATCCGGGCGAGGGTCCCCTCTTCGGGGATCGTGGCCTGGATCGCGAACCACTTGTCGAGGACGAGGGGCTCCTCGGCGTAGCGGGTGCCGAAGCTCTCCAGGGCTCTCTCCCGTGCCGGACCGGGGATCAGGGCCAGGGTTGAGAGCGCGGCGAGCCGATCCGTCATGTTGGTGGCGGCGGCGAGCTGCGCTTCGGCGAGCTCGGTCCCGGCCGCAGGATCGGCCGCGGCGATGAGGTCGAGGGCCGCGTTGGCGAGCGCCCGGCGCCCGGCCGAGGCGGCGTCCGGGCTGAAGGGACCTCCGTCGGCCGGCGCCAGCGCCTCGCGCAGTCCGGAGAGGCGGCCGCGAAGGCTTCGTCCGAGATGCCGCCGCAGGGTCTGCCGCGCGCGGTGCACGGCGTCCGGATCGACGTCGCGGCCGATCTCATTGGCGATCTCCCCCTCGCCCGGCAGGCCGAGGACGAGGGCGGCGAAGGCCGGGTCCGCGAGGGCCTCGGTGTCGAGAAGGCCGCCGAGCGCCGCAGCGTAGGCCTCGGCAGAGGGCCCCGCCTCGTCGGCCTCGGGGCTGCCGGCGGCTGCGCGGTCGAGGAGGAGGCGCATCGCCACGCTCTGGGCCGCCTGCCAGCGGTTGAACGGGTCGGAATCGTGCCGCAGCAGGGCCAGCCGCTCGGCATCGTCGAGCGCGATCTCGAGGCGCACGGGTGCCGAGAAGCCCTGGAACAGGGAGGGTACCGGCGGCTCGGAGACCGCCTCGAAGGTGAGCGCGTCCGAGGCCTCCTCCAGCACGAACACTCCGTCCGAGACCCGCGGGCAGGTGGATTCGAGCGGGCCGGACCCGCCCACGAGACCGAGGGCCACGGGGATCACGAGGGGCGTGCCGTCCCCGCCGGGCAGGCTCTGGCGCAGGCTCAGGGTGTATCGGCGCGCGGACGCGTCGTAGCTGCCCTCCGCCGTCACCCGCGGCGTGCCGGGCCGCTCGTACCAGCGGGCGAAGGCGGACAGGTCGCGCCCGCTCTCGGCGGCGAAGGAAGCGAGGAAATCCTCGACGGTGGCGGCCCGGCCGTCGTTCTCGGCGAAGTAGCGGTCCATGCCGGCCCGGAAGGTCCCGGGCCCGAGGAGGGTCCTCAGCATCCGCACGATCTCGGCGCCCTTCTCGTAGACGGTCGCCGTGTAGAAGTTGTTGATCTCGGCATAGGCCCTCGGCCGGACCGGATGGGCGAGGGGGCCCGCATCCTCGGGGAACTGGCGGGCGCGCAGGGTTCGGACCTCGCCGATCCGGTGCACGGCGCGCGAGCGCATGTCGGAGGAGAATTCCTGATCGCGGAAGACCGTCAGGCCCTCCTTCAGGCAGAGCTGGAACCAGTCCCGGCAGGTGACGCGGTTGCCCGACCAGTTGTGAAAGTACTCGTGGGCGATGATCGCCTCGATGTTGGCGTAGTCGGTGTCGGTCGCCGTCTCGGGATCGGCGAGAACGTACTTGTCGTTGAAGATGTTGAGGCCCTTGTTCTCCATCGCCCCCATGTTGAAATCGGACACGGCGACGACGCTGAACACGTCGAGGTCGTAGGGGCGGCCGAACGCCTCCTCGTCCCAGCGCATGGAGCGCACGACCGCGTCGAGGGCGTAGCCGGCGCGGGAGCCCCTGCCGGGCTCGACGTAGACGGCGACGTCGACCCCGCGTCCCTCCATCGTCGTGAAGCGGGTCGCCACCCGGTCGAGCCGTCCGCCGACGAGGGCGAAGAGATAGGCGGGTTTCGGGTGCGGATCGTGCCAGACGGCGAAGTGCCGGTCCGTCCCCGCGACCGGGCCCGCCTCGCCCGGGTTGCCGTTGCCGAGCAGAACCGGGGCTTCCTCGCGTCCCGCCTCGATCCGGGTCGTGTAGACCGACAGCACGTCCGGCCGGTCGAGGAAGTAGGTGATGCGCCGGAAGCCGTCCGCCTCGCACTGGGTGCAGTAGACGCCGTTCGAGCGGTAGAGGCCCATCAGCTTGGTGTTGGCGGTCGGGTCGATCTGGGTCTCGATCCGAAGGACGAAGGGCCGCTGCGGCGGCCGGTGCAGGGTCAGGCTGGAGGGCGTCGCGGCGAAAGCCTCCTCGGGCGGCGCCTGCCCGTCGAGTTCGAGGCCGAGGAGGGTCAGGTCGTCGCCGTCGAGGAAGAGGGGGGCGCCGGCCTCGCCCGCCGGGTTCGGGCGGATCGCGAGCGTGGCCGTCACGCGGGTGTCGTGGGGCGCGAGGCGGATGTCGAGATCGACCCGGTCGATCAGGTGGTCGCTCGGCCGGTAATCCTCCAGCCGGATCGTCTGGGGCGTCTCGGTGCGCATGGATCCTCCGGCAGCCAGAGCGGGGACCCGCTTTCTCACGGCTCCGCCCCGCGACGCAACGCCGGGGCCAGGGCTGCCGCGAAGGCGCTGACCGGTGTTAGCCGATCTTAAGGATGTTCCGGCATGGCTTGATCCGTTCCTGCACGGGCCGGGCCGGCTCGAATGCCGGTGGCCGGGCTCCCGAATCGTGCGGGCAGTTCACCACGGCCCCTTGAGCCTCCGGACGGCCCCTCCCGCAGGACGGTTCGCTGCCCGGACGGCGGGATGAGCGGCTACGACGATCGGGTTGCTGTCGGATGAGTACGCACGCCAACCGCCGCAACCTGATCGGGCAACGGGCGGAACGCTTCAAGCCGCCCGTGTTCCGCCCGAGACGGTCCCGGTGGGACGACGTCCTCGCCGGGGCGCGGCGCTTCCTCGACCTCCAGGCCGGGTCCGCCTGGCGGGACATGCGCGCCGAGTTGGCGACCGCGTCCGGCAGCGTGCTCGATGTCGGATGCGGCGCGCAGGTCTTCCGATCCCTGCTGCCGGCAACGGCCCGCTACCGCGGCATCGACACGAAGGACGCCAAGGACCGGTTCGGCTACGAGGTGCCGGATACCCACTATGTCGAGAGCGACGATTGGGGAATCGCTCCGGGCTCCGTCGACGTGGTTCTCTGTACCGAGGTCCTCGAGCATGTCGAGGCGCCGACGCCGTTCATCGCGACCCTTGCCCGCTGTCTCCGGCCCGGCGGTCGCCTCGTCCTCACGGTTCCCTTCGCGGCCCGCTGGCATTTCATCCCTTACGATTACTGGCGCTACACGCCATCCTCGCTGGAGATCTTGCTGCGTCAGGCCGGGTTCGATCGCATCCGCGTCACGGCGCGGGGCAATCCGCTCACCGTGGCCTGCTACAAGGGCATGGCGCTCGGGCTCACCCTCCTGCTGGACGCGGACGGAAACCCGCTTCGCCGCACGGCGCGGCGCAGCCTCGGCATCGCCCTGCTGCCGGTCCTCGGCCTGCTCGCCACGATCGGCACCCTGTCGCTGCGGTCCGATTGGGGCGAGGATTGCCTCGGCTACACCGTCACCGCGCATCGTCCGGGATGAGGATCGCGCCGAAGCGGCCTGCTCTCACTGCGGGACGTCGGACATCACGCGTCAGGGCAGGGGAGCGGCGCCCTCCCGGACGCGATCCGGCCAGCACGGGCCGCGCGGTTCCGGCCGCAGCATCGTCGAGGGCATCGCCAGAACGCGGCCGGCAAGGCTCGCCTGCACGACATCGAGCCGTGCGAGGTAGTGGAATAGCGGTCCGTCGTTGGGCGGGGTCCGGGCGGCGGCGAGAAGATCGCATCCGCTGATCGCGAAGGCGGGTTCGCGCAAGGCCCGGCCGAGTTCGTACAGCGGCGTGACGGCACCCACTCCCAGCAGGGTGCAGGCGATGGCCGCCCGAGCGATGCTCGTGCCTGAGACCGCCGCGCCGACGCGCAGGGCCAGCAGCGCCAGAGCGGGGATCGACGCCCGCATCACGAAATCGGTCCCTCCGAGCCGGTAGAGCGGTACGAGCAGCAGCAATCCGACGACGAGCAGGATCTCGCTCCGGAAGCCCCGTGAGGTGATCGCGATCCGGTCGCGCGCGAGCCCCAGCACGATGAGGGCCGGCCCGAGTTCGAGGGCGACGAAGAGGACGTAGCGGATGACGAAGAGGTCGCTCAGTTCGTGCAGGCCGTGCGGAACGCGCGCGGCGTCCGAACCGAGGTAGAGGGCGACCGGGATCAGCCCGAGACCCGCCAGCGCCGCAATCGCCGACGATCGAACCGTGACGCGGCCTCGGGGCAGATCCCTCAGCAGGGCGCCGATCAGGAACGGCACGGCGCCGATCATGCTCAGAGGCGACCAGAACACGCAGAGACCGAAGATCACGGCGAGCGATGGGACCCGCAAGGCGTCCGCCCGCCAGAGACAATAGGCTCCGACGAAGATCCAGCCGGAAGCCGCGTGGTTCGGGACCCAGAAGATCTGGGTGACGTGGGACGAGAATTGCAGGTTCTTCGCCCATTGCTCCAGGTGAGTGCCGAAGCCGAGGGGCTGCTCGGTCAGCCAAGTGCCGATGACATCCCAGCCGCTGAAGCCGATGAAGAGCGCCAGAAGCGTCAGGCCGCGCCGGCGCGGCCGCACGATGCGGGCGAAGCCGTAGAAGAGGCATCCGAACAAGAGACCGTTCTGCGCCAGAAGCGCCCCGTGCGCTGCCTGGAGGCCCGCGAGCTTCCCGACGGCGGCCGGAACCAGGAACAGACCGAGGGGCGCGCGCAGCAGCGTCGGGTCCCCCCTGTAGAGGTATCCGACCGGCCAGGGCTCGGCGACGAGGTCGTGCAGCACCGCGTCGCGGATCAGCCAATCGTCGTTGGCGAAAACGAGGTGCGTCTCCCCGCCGAGCAGGCAGAGCGCGTAGCCGGCCGCGAGCGCGATCAGCAGGAGAGGCGCATCGAGCGGCTCGCGCGTGCGGGCGCAATCCCGGAGCACAGGGACGAGCGCCGCCAGGATGGCCGCCAGGCAGCCCGCTGCCAGCACAGAGCTCGCCAGGTGCGTGGCGAGGAACAGAAGGTTCGGTGCCGCCACGAGGAGGACGACGACGCAGAAGGGCAGGTGGCCGAAGCCCGCGCCTTCGTGCGCCCGACGGGTCTCGCCGGCCCGAGCGTCGGCGCGAGCGGCCGGGCCTCGATGCGCCTCAAGGGGGTGAGCCGCGGGGCGCTCCGGTCCGACAACCGACCGATCCAGGTCCCGGCTCGCGATCACGATCCTGCTCCGGGATCCCCGCTTGCGTGCTCACCGAAGCGGGTCACGGGCGCGCCCTCGCCTCGGGCGGGAGGTCCGTCGCGGTGCCGTTGCGGATCAGCGCCGCGCGGATGAGGCGTGGGCGCCCCTTCACCTCCTCCATGATCTTCGCGATGTACTCGCCGATCAGCCCGATCCCGAAGAGGTTCAGAGCGCCGAAGAAGAGGATCGCCAGCAGGATCGAGGTCGCCCCGCGCGGGGCGATGTCCGGCACGAGCAGGCGCAGGGCGACCAGCACGGTGCCGAGCAGCGCGGCGAGGCCGAGCAGCACGATTCCGGTGGCCGTGAGCATCTTGAGGGGCGTGCTGCTGAACGAGAAGATCCCGCGCTTGGCCCATTCGAGATTGGACAGCAGGTTGTTCGTGCTCGCGCCGAACATCCGCTTCGGGCGCACATAGTCCACGCCGGTCTGGCGGAAGCCGACATAGGCGCGCAGGCCGCGCATGAAGAGGTCGCGCTCGGGGCAGTTCAGCAGCCAGCCCACGACGCGCCGGTCCATCAACGAGAAATCGCCGGCGTCATGCGGGATGCGGATGTAGCTGAAGGCCGCGAAGACGCGATAGAACGCCTTGTAGAGGAGGCCCCAGACGACGGGCATCTCGCGCTTCACGCGCCGGCCGTAGACGACGTCGTGCCCGTCGAGCCAGGCCGCGTGGAATTGCTCGATCAGTTCGGGAGGATCCTGCAGGTCGCCGTCGAGGAGCACGCAGGCCTGGGCGGTCGCCAGTTCCATCCCGCTGCGGAAGGCCATCTGCGAGCCGAAATTGCGCGAGTGGGTGATGCCGAGCACGTGCGGGTCCGTCGCCGACAGGGCGCGGATGCGCTCCGCACACCCGTCCGGGCTCGCGTCGTTCACGAAGATGATCTCGTAATCGACGTCGATCTTCCGGAAGACCGCGGTCAGGCGGGCGTGCATGATCGGCACGGCCTCTTCGTCCTTGTAGCAGGCGACGATGGCCGCGATGCTGCGGCGTCGCACGGCACCGGACTTGGTCAGTTCGGACAGGCCCGCGCCGGGGCCGCGCATCCATTCGGCCGTGCGTGCGAGCCCCTCCGCCAGCGGCGTCGCGGCGCGCCAGCCGAGCAGGCGCTCGGCCTTGGCGGGGTTGGACTGCCAGCGCGCGAGGTCCCAGGCGCGCGCGGGCATCGCGCCGAAGCGGGGCGCCTCCGCGATGTCGAAGAGATCGCGCGCGGTCGCGGCCAAGTCGCGGATGGTCGTCTCGACGCCGGTGCCGATGTTGAGCGACTCCCCGTACAGGTCGAGGGACATCTTGGCGGCCGCCCGGACGAAGGCCTCGCAGACGTCCTCGACGAAGACGAAGTCGCGCGCGATGTTCGGATCGACGAAGTCCGGATAGGTGCCGGCGAGCCCCCTCGACACCACGGCCGGAATCAGGCGCCCGGCATCCTCGTAGGGGCCGTAGACCGAGTAGAGCCGCAGGTTGACCACCGGCCAGCGGCGCGTCTTGCCCGCATAGGCGAGAAACTGCGCCGTGGCCGCCTTGGAGACGGCGTAGGCGCTGTTCGGGACGAGCTGGGCTTCCTCGGCCGGGGATGCGGAGTTCAGGCCATACTCGGACGAGCTGCCCGCATGCACGTAGGCCGCGAGATTGCCGCTGAGCGCGAGGAGTTCGACGCGCGCCGCCAGGGAGGTGAAGTTGGTGGCGTAGATGAGGTCGGCATCGGCCTCGAAGGCGTAGGCGCCGTAGGCGATGCAGTCGAAGACCGTCGCCGGACGGATCGCCTCGACGAAGTGGCCCGCAGCCGCCCTGTCGGTGAAGTCGACGGCGACGAGGTGGGCCGGGTCGACGCCGCGCAGGCGGGGCGAGGGCAGGACGCGCGCGACGGCGAACACGTCGCGGCGGCGCGACAGGATGTGACGGAAAAGGTTGCAGCCCACGAAGCCGCCCGCGCCGAGAACGGCGATGGGACCCTTGAGGCTGTCGATCCAATCGGCGGCGGTCTGTGTCATGCGGCGAGCGTCGCGCGGATCGCAGCCGGGTCGAGACCGCTCTCGCGCCGGTGGAAGGCCTGGGAGCCGTAGGTGCCGGAGGGATATCCGGCGGCGGCAAGGTGGCGGAACTCCGCGACCGCGAGGCCGCCCTCCAGGCACCAGGCGGCGAGGCTCTGGCCGAGGCCGCCCTGGGCGACGTGTTCCTCGACGACGCAGAGCCTGCGGCGCGCGGTCAGCGCCGCCACGAAAGCCTGCGGCGGCGGGCTCGCGCAGAGCGGCAATTCGCTGACCGCCCACAGCTCCGGCCCGTCCAGGTCCTCGCGGGAGCCGACGGCGGACCAGACGACGCCCGCCATCGGTCCGACCGCGACGACGACCGGGCCGGTCCCCTCGCGCAGGCGTCGCCAGGGCGCGTAGGCCGGCGCGACGCAGCCCTCCGGCACCTCGCCGCGCCCGAGCCGGATGTAGGCAGGCCCCGCCTGAGTGCCCGCCGCGTCCACCACGGCGGCGACATCGGCGTCGAAGGCGGGCACGAAGATGTGCAGCCCCGGGAGCGTGGAGAGGACCCCGTAATCCTCCAGCGCGTGATGGGTGGGACCCATCACGCCGTAGGCATAGCCGCCGCCATTGGCGAGCATGCGCACCGGCAGGCGGTGGAAGCAGACGTCGTTGCGGATCTGCTCGAAGGCGCGGGCGTAGCAGAAGGGGGCGATGGTATAGGTCCAGGGCTCGAGTCCCTCGCTCGCGAGCGCCGCCGCGACCCCGATCATGTTCTGCTCGGCGATTCCCGCATTGAGGAAGCGCTCGCCGAGCGCGTCGCGCAGGGGCTCGAGCGCTCCGAAGCCGAGATCGCCCGTGAGGAAGACGAGGTCCGGGCGAGCGGCCCGGGCGACGAGCGCCGCGCAGAGCTCGCGTCTCATTGGGCCATTTCCGCGGCGAACGCGTCGCCGAGCACGGCTTCCCGGTGCTGCTCCTCCGTGAGGGGCAGGTAGTGGCTGTCCATGCGGCCCTCGATGGCGGGCACGCCGTGGCCCTTCACGGTGTGCAGGATGACGGCCACGGGCCGGCTCGATCCGGGGGAGAGGGCGCGGCGCATATCCGCGAGGTCGTGCCCGTCCGCTTCGCGGATCTCGACGTCGAAGCCGCACAGGACCCGCCCGATCGGATCGAGCGAGGCGACCTCGGCCGTGGCGCCGAACCCCTGCAGGCGATTGTGGTCGATCAGGATCGTCAGGTTCGACAATCGACGATGGGTGCAGAAGATCAGCGCCTCGAAGGTGGATCCTTCCTGCCATTCCCCGTCCGAGGTCATGCAGAAGACCCGGTTCGTCCGGCGCTGCAGCTTCGCGGCGAGGGCGAGCCCGGCGGAGAGGGAGAGGCCGTGCCCGAGGCTTCCCGTGCCGAAGCGGTTCGTGGGGAGGCCGCGGGCGGGCGGATGCCCGGGCAGCCGCGTGCCGTCGGCGTGGAAGCTGCCCAGCTCCGTGTCGCTGATCAGCCCGCGGCTCCACAGGGTGACGTAGAGCGCGCCCGCCGCGTGGCCCTTCGAGAGAACGAAACGGTCCTGCTCGCTCAGAAACTCGTGATGCACGAGCATCATCGCGTCGAGCGCCGACAGGTTGCCGCCGAGGTGCCCGACATTCGCCGCCCGGTGCATGGCGAGGAGCCGCCAGCGCGCGAGTGTCAGGAGGCCCGGGCTGAGATGCGCCGTGGTCGCGGAAACGGCGCCGTGCGCCCCGCTCCCGGCCTCCACGCGAAGGGTGTGTACAGGCCGTGCCATCCGCTCGCAGTCCACTGCTCCCGCGCGATGGAAGGCTGATCTTGGTTAGCGGCGGGTTAAGGGGCGGCGCGTCGCGCGGCGTCCAGGGGGCTGGGAGCCGCTCGACGAGCCGCGCGCAGCCTACCCGCCGAGCGTTCCCGTCTTAGCTAAGGCGATCGAGCGGCGGCCGGGGGCGAGCGTCCCGCGAAGCCCGTCGCCTCACGGTCCGGCGAGGGCGCAGGCGCCCTCGCACAGCGAAGGGATGGCAGCCTGATGGAATACCTGCACACGATGGTCCGCGTGGCGGATCTCGACCGCGCGCTCGCCTTCTACGTCGACACGTTCGGCCTGCGCGAGGTGCGCCGCGTCGAGAACGAGAAGGGCCGCTTCACCCTGGTCTTCCTCGCCGCCCCCGGCGATGTCGAGCGGGCCGAGGCGGCGAAGTCGCCCCTCGTCGAGCTGACCTACAATTGGGACCCGGAGGAGTACACGGGTGGTCGCAATTTCGGCCACCTCGCTTATCAGGTCGACGACATCTACGCCTTCTGCCAGCGCCTGAAGGACCGGGGCGTCACCATCAACCGGCCCCCGCGGGACGGCCATATGGCCTTCGTGAAGTCGCCCGACGGGATCTCCATCGAGATCCTCCAGAAGGGCGGGTCGAAGCCGCCGCAGGAGCCCTGGGCCTCGATGGAGAACACGGGCACGTGGTAGCGGCCGGCGGCGAGGCTCCCGCAAGCGCCTCGCCGCGAGCCCTGTCAGCCCGCGCCGGTCTCGGCGGCGGGCGTGATGCCGAGCTCCGCGAGCTTGGCCGAGACGGCCTCGATCGGCCGCTTGAGCTTCAGGCTCATCACCGAGACGGGAATGCGCTCGCGCGCCATCTCGGTCAGTTGCTGGACGGTCTCGAGCGTCCAGGTCGTGTCCTGCATCGCCATGGTCGCCTCCTCATCGCGTCAGGGGTCGCGCGTGCGGCGGGGCGCCGGCCGAAGGCCCGGAGCCCTCGGCCGCGACGCTAAAGCGGGGGCCGCCGTCATACAACCGAGAGGTGAAATTCCGGGCATGCCCGGCCGATGGGCAGCGCGGCGGACGGGTGGATGCGCTTGACCGGGCCCGCGCCGCGGCGCACATCCCGGCCCGGATCAGTCGGCCGGGCGGCCGCTCCGGACCTTCGCGTCCGGGGAGGAAAGTCCGGGCTCCATGGAGAGACGGTGCCGGATAACGTCCGGCGGGGGCGACCCCAGGGACAGTGCCACAGAAAGCAGACCGCCCTGCATGCAGGGTCAGGGTGAAAGGGTGCGGTAAGAGCGCACCGCGGACGCGGCAACGCGGACGGCACGGCAAACCCCACCGGGAGCAAAACCGAATAGGGGCGACACGCTCCCCGCGAGGGGAGCAGGCCCTCTCTCCAGGCCGGTCGCCCGGGTTGGTTGCTTGAGGCGGTCGGCAACGACCGTCCCAGAGGAATGGCCGCCACGTGCGGGCCGGCCGCGAGGCCGGTCCGCGCCCTACAGAACCCGGCTTACAGGCCGGCTGATCCGCCTCGAGGCCCGCGATTTTCCGCAGCTTCCTTACCCTCGGTTAACCTTGCTGAGGTCTGATCGGCGCCTGCGATCCTGCGGTTGCATGCGTTGACGATCCTCAGAGCCCCATGGTACCCGCCAACATCCCGTCAACGGCGTATCTCGGAGCGGCGGACGCGCCTCGCGTTCGCCGAGCGGCCGGCCGTGCGCGCACCCTTGGCCGCGCTTCGGAGAACACCTCGACGATCCGGCCCCCATGGCGGCGGGCCGAGGATGCTGCAGGCAGCCATGCTCGAACCCATTCCGGACGACGCCGTCAGGATTCCGCTCCATTTCGCGAGGCCGCGATGAGGCGCCCCGCCAAGGGACAGGGCTCGGCCGAGGGCCGGGGCAGTCCCGCCGCGCCGCACGTGCCCGTGCTGCTCGGACCCGTGCTGGAGGCCCTCGACCTCGCGCGTCCGGGTCTCTCGGTCGACGGCACCTTCGGCGCCGGCGGCTACACCCGCGCGCTGCTCGCCGCCCATCCCGAGGAGCGCGTCGTCGCGATCGATCGCGATCCGGGCGCCGTCGCGGGCGGTCAGGGGCTCGTCGCGGAGGCGGGCGGCCGGCTCCGCCTCGTACCCGGACGCTTCGGCGACCTCGACGCGATCCTGCCCGACCTCGGCGAGGCGGGGGCCGACCGGGTGGTGCTCGACATCGGCGTCTCCTCGATGCAGCTCGACCAGGCCGAGCGCGGCTTCTCCTTCCGGCACGACGGTCCCCTCGACATGCGCATGGAGCGGGCGGGCGCGAGCGCGGCCGACCTCGTGAACGGGTCCGAGGAGGCGGAGCTCGCCGACATCCTGTTCCATTACGGCGAGGAGCGCCGCGCCCGCGCGGTCGCCCGCGCCATCATCGAGCGGCGCCGCCGCGCCCGCATCGAGACGACGGCCGACCTCGCCGACCTCGTTGCCGGCGTGGTCCGCGCCGACCCGGCCAGCGGCATCCACCCGGCCACGCGCACCTTCCAGGGCCTGCGCATCGCCGTGAACGATGAGCTCGGCGAGCTGGTGCGGGCGCTGCACGCGGCCGAGCGCGCGCTCCGGCCGGGCGGGCGCCTCGCGGTCGTGACCTTCCACTCGCTGGAGGACCGCATCGTGAAGCAGTTCTTCTCCGCCCGCAGCGGCCGGGCGGTGCAGGCCTCGCGGCACGTTCCGAGCGTCGAGCGCCCCGTGCCCAGGAGCTTCGAGCCCGTCACGAAGGGGCCGGTCCTGCCGAGCGAGGCCGAGATGGCGGAGAATCCCCGCGCCCGCTCGGCCAAGCTGCGCGCGGCCGAGCGCACCGACGCTCCCGTGCCGGAGCCGCTCGCAGCTATCGAGATGCTGGCGAGCCTGCCGGCCAGCACCACTCGCGGAGGGTCGCGCCGGTGATCCGTCTCCTCAACGTGCTCGCCGTCCTCGGCCTCGTGGCCTCGGCGATCTACGCCTACTCGACGAAGTACGAGACCCTGAATCTCGCGGGCCAGGTCTCGAAGCTGAAGAGCCAGGTCCACAAGGAGCGGCAGGCCATCGCCGTGCTGCGGGCCGAGTGGCAGCTCCTGACGCGGCCGGACCGCCTGCAGGCGGCGGTGGAGAAGCACATCGCGCTGGAGCCGATCGGCACCGAGCACCTCGCCCGCCTCTCCGACCTCCCGGCCCGCCCCGAGCGCGGCGACGAGATCGGCCGGCTGCTCGCCGCGACGGCGACGCCGAAGGAGAAGCCGTCCGCCGCCGAGCCACGCACCACCGGCTCGATCACCCGCACCGTCACGACCACGACCCGGCCGGCGACGACCCACACGCCCAAGGCCGGCCCCACCGCTCCCACGACGGCTTCGAGGTAGTTCCCCGTGTCCGAAGACGCTCATCCCGGCCGCGGCGCGCCTCACGGCGGCGAGGACGGCATCACCCCTCACCACGCCGCCGAGGACGTCGCGGCCTACGAGGCTTCCTCCGTGCAGGAGGAGGCGTCGGGGCCGGAGGCCGGCTGGGACGCGCCGCCGGAGGAGGCGGGCGCGCACGAAGCCCCGCATCCCGGAGCGCCGCGGGACGGCGCCGCGATGCGTCTCGTGCGGGCCATGTTCCGCCTCGCGATCGAGCGCTCCTACACCCGCGTCGGCCTCGTCGGCCTCGCCTTCGCGGGCGTGTTCGGCGCGATCAGCGTGCGCCTCCTGATGATGGCCGCCTTCGGCGACCCGCCGAGCCAGGAGCACCGGGTCGCGGCCGCCGCGACGACGGCGATCCGCCCCGACATCGTCGACCGCAACGGCGAGGTGCTCGCCACCGACATCCGCACCGTCTCGGTCTTCGCCGAGCCCGGCAACATCTACGACAAGGACGAGGCGGTGGAGCTTCTCACCGCCGTCCTGCCCGACCTCAACGCCACGGAGCTGCGCGCCAAGCTGACGCCGAAGCCCGGCAAGAAGGGCGTCGGCTTCGTCTGGGTGAAGCGCGAGCTGACCCCGAAGCAGCAGGCCGAGGTGCACCGGCTCGGCATTCCCGGCATCGGCTTCCTGCCCGACCACAAGCGGGTCTACCCGAACGGCACCGCCGCCGCCCACGTCCTCGGCGTGACGAACCTCGACAATGTCGGCATCGCCGGCATCGAGAAGTACATCGACAACCAGGGCAACAAGGCGCTCAACGAGTTCGGCCTCATCGAGAAGCAGACCGACCTGAAGCCGGTTCAACTCTCGATCGACCTGCGCGCCCAGTTCGCCGTGCGCGACGAGCTCGCGAAGGGCATCGAGCACTTCCGGGCCAAGGCCGGCGCCTCGATGATCATGGACGTGACGACGGGCGAGGTCATCGCCCTCGTCTCGATGCCCGATTTCGACCCGAACAATCCGGTCGACGCGCTCTCGGACGACCGCATCAACCGCATGAACGTCGGCGTCTACGAGATGGGCTCGACCTTCAAGGCGATGACGCTCGCCATGGCGCTGGAATCGGGCAAGTACAACGTCAACTCGACGTTCGACACCCGCGGCGGCGTGCTGAACTGGGGCCGCCAGAAGATCCACGAGTATCACGGCACCAACCGCGTCATCACCATGCCGGAGGTGTTCACGCACTCCTCCAACATCGGCTCGGCCAAGATGGCGCTCGGCGTCGGCGTGCCCGGCCACAAGGCCTTCCTCAAGAAGATGGGCCTGCTCGACCGCCTGCGGACCGAGTTGCCGGAGAGCGCCTCGCCGATCATCCCGCCGCGCTGGACCGAGATCAACACGATCACCATCGCCTTCGGCCACGGCCTCGCGGTGGCCCCGCTCCAGGCGTCGGCCGCGGTGGCCGCGATCTCGAACGGCGGCTTCCTGATGACGCCCACCTTCCTCAAGACGACGCCCGAGGAGGCGATGACCAAGGCGACGCGCGTGCTGAAGCCCGAGACCAGCGAGGCGATGCGCTTCATCATGCGCCTCAACGCCGTGGAGGGCTCCGCCAAGAAGGCGGCGATCCCCTACTACTTCGTCGGCGGCAAGACCGGCACGGCCGAGAAGGTGATCAACGGGCGCTACGTGAAGAACCGCCTGTTCACGACCTTCATGGCGGCCGCGCCCATGGACAAGCCGAGATACCTCTTCGTCACGCTCATGGACGAGCCACAGGGTCTGCCCGAGAGCGGCGGGTACGCCACCGCGGCCTGGAATTCGGGCGTGGTGACGGGCAAGGTGATCGAGCGCGTGACGCCGATCCTCGGCCTGCCGCCCTATTTCGAGCCGCCGGCCAAGCCCTTCCCGCTCATGGTGAAGCTCGGCGCCTATCACGCGACGCAGGTGGGCGGCCCGTGACCGGAGGGTGCGCGCGATGACGGCGATCGGCCCGACGCTGAGTGACCTGTTTCCCGCCGCCCCGACCGACGGGGCCGGAGACTACGTGGTCGCGGGCCTCACCGCCGACTCGCGGAAGGTGGCCCCTGGCTTCGTGTTCCTGGCGGTGCCGGGCACCCGCGTCGACGGCAAGGCCTTCGCGGCAGGCGCCGTCGCCGCCGGCGCCATCGCCGTCGTGGGGGAGGGCGCGCCGCCGGCGGACCTCGACCCCGACGTGCCCTGGATCGCCGTCGAGGACGTGCATCGCTGCCTCGCCCTCGCCGCCGCCCGCTTCCACGGCTTGCAGCCCGAGACCGTCGTCGCCGTCACCGGCACGAGCGGCAAGAGCTCGGTCGCCGACTTCACCCGCCAGATCCTCGCCCGCCTCGGCCGCGAGGCGGCAAGCCTCGGCACGGTCGGCATCGTGACGAACCGCGGCGCCTCCTACGGCTCGCTGACGACGCCCGACCCCGTCTCGCTGCACCGGACGCTCGCCTGCCTCGCCCGGCAGGAGGGCATCACGGACCTCGCCATGGAGGCCTCCTCCCACGGCATCGTGCAGAGGCGACTCGACGGCGTGCGGCTGTCGGCGGTCGGCTTCACCAATCTCGGGCGGGATCATCTCGATTATCACGCCACGGTCGAGGAATACCTCGCGGCGAAGCTGCGCCTGTTCACGACGCTGGCTTCACCCGGCATTCCGGCGGTCATCAATGCGGACGGCGCCTATGCGGAGCGCGTCGTCGCCGCGGCCGAAGCCAACGGGCTCGACATCCGCACCACGGGCCGTGCCGGCACCCACATCCGGCTCGAGGAAACCCGCACCGAGGGCTTCGCGCAGGTGCTCCGCCTCGTCGGGCCCGGCGGCAGCCACACGGTGCGCCTGCCCCTCGTCGGCGGCTTTCAGGTCGAGAACGCCCTCGTGGCGGCGGGCCTCGCCCTCGCGACCCCGGCCGGCGCCGCCGATCCGGCCGCCGTCTTCGCGGCCCTCGATCACCTCGCGGGCGTCCCCGGGCGCATGGAGCGGATCGGCGAGGTCGGCGGTGCGCTCTGCCTCGTCGACTACGCCCACAAGCCGGAGGCGCTGGAAGGCGTGCTGACGGCTCTGCGCCCCTTCGCGACGGGCCGCCTCGTCCTCGTCTTCGGTTGCGGCGGTGACCGTGACCGGGGCAAGCGCCCGCTGATGGGCGCCATCGCGGCGCGCCTCGCCGACCGCGTCATCGTCACCGACGACAACCCGCGCAGCGAGGAGCCCGCCGCGATCCGCGCCGCGATCCTGGAGGCCGCGCCCGGCGCCGTCGAGATCGGCGACCGGGCCGAGGCGATCCGCGCGGCCGTGACGGGTCTCGGGCCGGGCGACGTGCTCGTCGTTGCCGGCAAGGGTCATGAAACCGGCCAGATCGTGGGGGATCGCGTGCTCCCGTTCTCGGACCACGACGTGGTCCGCGCCGCGATCGCGGAGGTGAAGGGATGACCGACCAGATGACCGACGCGCCGCTCTGGACCGCGGAGAGCCTCGCCGCGGCGACCGGCGGCCGCCTGCAGGGCGAGGCCCGGCCGATCACCGGTGCCTCGATCGACACGAGGAGCCTTCAGCCCGGCGACCTGTTCTTCGCGATCCGCGGCGAAGCCCGCGACGGGCACGATTTCGTCCCCGATGCCCTGAAGCGCGGAGCGGGCGCCGCGGTCGTCGCCGAATCCCGCGCCGCGGAACTGTCCGGGCACGGTCCCGTCCTGGCGGTGCCGGAGGGTTCGGTCGATCCGGTCCTCGACGCCATGACCCGCCTCGGGCAGGCCGCCCGCGCACGGACGGGCGCCGCGATCGTCGCGGTGACGGGCTCCGTGGGCAAGACCGGCACCAAGGAGGCCCTGCGCCACGTGCTCTCGGCGCAAGGAGCGACGCACGCCTCGGTCGCCTCCTACAACAACCATTGGGGCGTGCCCCTCACGCTGACCCGCATGCCGGCCGGTAGCCGCTTCGGCGTGTTCGAGATCGGCATGAACCACGCCGCCGAGATCCTGCCGCTCGCCGCGATGGTGCGGCCGGACGTGGCCCTGATCACCACGGTCGAGCCGGTCCATATCGAGCATTTCCGCTCGCTCTCGGCCATCGCCGACGCGAAGGGCGAGATCTTCTCCGGGCTGAAGCCCGGCGGGGTCGCCGTGATCAACCGGGACAACCCGAACTTCCCGCGCTTGCTGGCCCACGCGCAGGCCTCGCGCGCCGGCCGCGTCGTCACCTTCGGCGAGCATCCGGACGCCGACGTGCGGGCGAACCGCATCGTCCTGCGCCCCGACCTGTCGGTGGTCGACGCCAGCGTGATGGGAATTCCCGTCACCTACCAGCTCGGCACGCCGGGCCGCCACGTCGCCATGAACTCCCTCGGCGTGATGGGCGTCGTGCACGCGCTCGGAGCCGACCTCGCCCGCGCCGCGCTCTCGCTCGCGGCCTTGAAGCCGCCCGTCGGCCGCGGCGAGCGCACCGCGCTCTCGATCAAGGGCGGAGAGGCCTTCCTCGTCGACGAGAGCTACAACGCCAACCCGGCCTCGATCCGCGCCGCCTTGGCGACGCTCGCCGCCATCGAGACCGGTCCGCGCGGGCGCCGCATCGCCGTGCTCGGCGACATGCTGGAACTCGGCGAGGCGGCCGAGCGCCACCACCGGGAGCTCGCCGCTGCCGTCGAGGCGAGCGGGATCGATCTCGTCTTCACCGCAGGGCCCCTGATGCGCCACCTCTTCGAGGCGCTGCCGGTCGGCCGCCGTGGGGTCGCCTGCGCCACCTCCGCCGATCTCGTCGATCCGCTCCTCGGCGCCCTGCGATCCGGCGACGCCGTGATGGTGAAGGGCTCGAACAGCATTCGCATGGGACGGATTGTCGAGGCGCTCAAAGCCCGCTACGCGGGCGGCGCTGACCAGCGCGGGGCGGCCCTCTCGGCGGCCCCGTGACATCGCTATTCGCGCCGCGAGCCTCCCTCGGGCGGGCGCGGACGGGCCGGAGGTCGCCGCACCCTCCCAAGCCCCGCTTCCCACTTCGAACCCTGCTGCGGCCGAGCCCCGGATGCTGTATCTCCTGTCGGACTTGAGCGGCTCCTTCTCGCCCTTCAACGTCTTCCGCTACATCACCTTCCGCACCGGCGGCGCGCTCTTCACGGCGGGCCTGTTCGTGTTCTGGTTCGGCCCCTTGATCATCTCGCTGCTGCGCCTGCGGCAGGGCAAGGGCCAGCCGATCCGCGAGGACGGGCCGCAATCCCACCTCCTGACCAAGCGCGGCACGCCGACGATGGGCGGGCTGATGATCCTGGCCGGCGCCATCGTGGCGGTGCTGCTCTGGGCGAACCCGCGCAACCACTACGTCTGGATCACCCTCGTGGTGACGCTGGGCTTCGGCGCGATCGGCTTCTACGACGATTACCTCAAGGTCACGAAGCAATCCCACAAGGGCTTCTCGGGCAAGTTCCGGCTCGCGCTGGAGGCGCTGATCGCGATCTCCGCCTGCACGATGATCGCGGTCTACTCGCCGGCCGCCCTCCAGAACCAGCTCGCCTTCCCCGTCTTCAAGGACGCGCTCCTGAATCTGGGCTGGTTCTACGTGCTGTTCGCGGGCTTCGTGATCGTGGGCGCGGGCAACGCGGTCAACATCACGGACGGTCTCGACGGCCTCGCCATCGTGCCCGTGATGATCGCCTGCGGCACCTTCGGGGTGATCGCGTACCTCGTCGGAAACTCGTTCACCGCCAACTACTTGCAGGTGAACTACGTGCGCGACACGGGCGAGCTCGCGATCGTCTGCGGCGCGGTGATCGGTGCGGGCCTCGGCTTCCTCTGGTTCAACGCGCCGCCCGCGCAGATCTTCATGGGCGATACCGGCTCGCTCGCGCTCGGCGGCCTCCTCGGCACCGTGGCGGTGGCCACGAAGCACGAGATCGTGCTCGCCATCGTCGGCGGCCTGTTCGTCCTCGAGATCATGTCGGTGATCATCCAGGTCGCCTCCTTCAAGCTCACGGGCAAGCGCGTCTTCCGGATGGCGCCGATCCACCACCATTTCGAGCAGAAGGGCTGGAAGGAGCCGCAGGTCGTGATCCGCTTCTGGATCATCGCCGTGATCCTGGCGCTCGCCGGCCTCGCGACGCTGAAGTTGCGCTAGCGGCGACGATATGGTCCTTCGGCGGCGAAACGTTGCCCGCGTACCGGAAGGCCCATGACCCCCGTCACAACCTACGAAGGGCGCCGCGTCGCCCTGTTCGGCCTCGGCGGATCGGGGCTCGCGACCGCGCTCGCCCTCCGGGCCGGCGGGGCCGCGGTCGCGGCCTGGGACGACAACCCGGCGAGCCGGGAGCGGGCGGACGAGCAGGGGATCGAGACCGTGGATCTCCGCGAGGCCGAGTGGTCGGACTTCGCCGCGCTGATCCTGTCGCCCGGCGTGCCGCTGACCCATCCCGAGCCGCACTGGACGGTGGGCCTCGCCCGCGCCGCCGGCGTCGCGGTGATCGGCGACGTCGAGCTGTTCTGCCGCGAGCGGGCGAAGAGCGCCCCGGGCGCCCCCTTCATCGCCATCACCGGCACGAACGGCAAGTCGACGACGACGGCGCTGATCGCCCATCTCCTGCGCGCGGCGGGGCACGACGTTCAGATGGGCGGCAACATCGGCACGGCGATCCTGTCGCTGGAGCCGCCGATGGCGGGCCGCGTCCACGTGATCGAGCTGTCCTCTTTCCAGATCGACCTGACGCCCTCGCTCAAGCCCTCGGTCGGGATCCTCCTCAACATCACGCCGGACCACCTCGATCGCCACGGGACGATGGAGCAGTACGCGGCCATCAAGGAGCGGCTGGTGGCGGGCGCCGACCTCGCGGTCGTCGGCATCGACGACGGGCCGAGCCGGCTCATCGCCGAGCGGCGGGAGGGCCCGACGGTGCGCGTCCACGTCGCCGGCCCGACCGAGGCGCTGACCCCCGTCGACGGGCTCGTCGCCCGCGAGGGCGTAATCCGCGAGGGCGAGGCGGTGGTGGCGGAGCTGTCCGGCATCGGCTCGCTGCGCGGCGCGCACAATTGGCAGAACGCGGCCGTGGCGGCCGCCGCCGTGCGCGGCCTCGGGGTGACGGGGGAGGCCCTGCAGGCGGGTCTGCGCAGCTTCCCCGGCCTGCCGCACCGGATGGAGGAGGTGGCCCGGCGCGGCCGCGTGCTCTTCGTCAACGATTCGAAGGCCACGAACGCCGACTCGACCGAGAAGGCACTCACCGCCTTCCGCGACATCCACTGGATCCTCGGCGGCAAGGCGAAGGAGGGCGGCATCTACCCGCTCGTTCCCCTGTTTCCCCGCGTCGCCCACGCCTACCTGATCGGCGCGGCGAGCGACGCCTTCGCGGCGACGCTCGAGGGCGCGGTGCCCTACACCCGCTGCGAGACGCTCGACGCGGCGACCCGCGCCGCCGCGGAGGGCGCCGCCGCCTCCGCCGCGCCCGAGCCCGTGGTGCTGCTCTCGCCGGCCTGCGCCTCCTACGACCAGTTCCGCAGCTTCGAGGAGCGCGGCGACCGCTTCCGCGATCTCGTGCGGGCGCTACCCTGAGTCGTAACGCCCGTCAGAAACCGATAACCATAAGAGACCCTTTACCATTCGGGCACAGGATCGCCGCCGGCTGTCGGACGCCTCCCCCGGGCGTCCCCCGGACGGAGCACGCCGCTTGCCATGATGTCCCGCGCGGAACGCACGCCCCTGACCGACTGGTGGTGGACCGTGGACCGCGGCCTGCTCGCCGCGCTCGGTGCCCTGATGGTGGCGGGCCTCGTCTTCCTGATGGGCGGCGGCCCGCCGGTGGCCGAGCGCATCGGCCTGCCGACCTTCTACTTCCTGAACCGCCAGGCGCTCTACCTCGCGCCCACCATCCTCCTCATCGTCGCGGTCTCGTTCCTGTCCCTGCGCCACGTCCGCCGGATCGCCCTCGTGACCTGGCTTCTGGGCGTCGTCCTGTGCGTGCTCGCCGGCAAGTTCGGCCCTGAGATCAAGGGCGCGCACCGCTGGATCCAGTTCGGCTCCTTCGGCCTGCAGCCCTCGGAATTCGTGAAGCCCGCCTTCGTGGTGGTGGCGGCCTGGGCGTTCTCGGAGGGCGCGCAGCGCCGCGACATGCCCGGCGGCTTCCTCGCCATCCTGCTCCTGCCCATCACCATCGTGCCGCTGATCCTGCAGCCCGATTTCGGGCAGACCATGCTGATCACGATCGTCTGGTGCGCCCTGTTCTTCGTGGCCGGCCTGCACTGGTTCTGGGTGGCGGGACTCGGCGCCCTCGGCCTCATCGGCGTCTTCACCGCCTACACGTTCCTGCACCACGTGCGCGAGCGCATCACCCGCTTCCTCGACAAGGATTCGGGCGACAGCTTCCAGGAATTCTGGTCGCGCGAATCGTTCCGCTCCGGCGGCTGGTTCGGCACCGGGCCGGGGGAGGGGGTGGCCAAGCGCCACCTGCCCGACGCACATACGGACTTCATCTTCTCCGTCACCGGCGAGGAGTTCGGCGTGCTGGTCTGTCTCGGTCTCGTGGCCCTCTTCGCCTTCATCGTGATGCGCGGCCTCAAGCTCGCGCGGCGCACCGACGACACCTTCACGCGCCTCGCCATCACGGGCCTGACCACCCTGTTCGGCCTGCAGGCCTGCATCAACATGGCGGTGAACACGCGCCTGATGCCCGCCAAGGGCATGACGCTGCCCTTCGTCTCCTACGGCGGCTCGTCGCTGATCTCGCTCGCGCTCGGCATGGGCTTCCTCATCGCGCTGACCCGCAAGCGCCCCCGCATGACCATGCTCAGCCAGAAGCCGCCCGGCACCGCGCCCGCCACCGTCGCGGGAGTGATGCGGTGACGGTCTTCCAGGCGACGATCCTCCTCTGCGCCGGCGGCACGGGGGGGCATCTCTTCCCGGCCGAGAGCCTCGCGCACGCCCTGCGCGACCGGGGCCTGCGCGTCGCGCTCGCCACGGACGCGCGGGTCGATTCGATCGCGCAGGACTTCCCGGCCTCCGAGATCGTCACGATTCCCTCGGCCACGCCCTCGGGGCGCTCGCTGGTGCGCCGCGCCGGCGCACTCCTCACCCTCGGGCGCGGCTTCGGGGAGGCGGCCCGCCAGATCCGGCGCATCAACCCGGCCGTCGTCGTGGGCTTCGGCGGCTACCCGACCGTGCCGCCGATGCTGGCCGCGCAGATCCTGCGCGTGCCGACCGTGCTCCACGAGCAGAACGCCGTGATGGGCCGGGCCAACGCCTTCCTGGCCCGTGGCGCCCGCACCCTCTGCACGGGCTTTGCCGAGGTGCGCGGCGTGCCGGACAAGGCGCGGGCGCCCCGCATCCACACCGGCAATCCGCTGCGCCCGGCCGTGATCGAGGCGGCCGGGATCGCCTACCCGCCGCTCGGCCCCGGCGACGACCTGCGCCTCCTCGTCTTCGGGGGCAGCCAGGGTGCCCGCGTGATGGGCGAGGTGGTGCCCAAGGCCGTCGCGCAGCTGCCCGCGGACCTGCGCGCGCGCCTCGTCCTAGTCCAGCAGGCCCGGCCCGAGGACCTGACGGCGGTCCAGAACGAGTATCTCGCGATGGGCCTGCGCGGCATCGAGGCCGCGCCCTTCTTCCGCGACCTTCCAGGGCGGATGGCGGGAAGCCACCTCGTCGTCGCGCGCTCCGGCGCCTCGACGGTGTCCGAACTCGCCGCGATCGGCCGGCCCGCGATCCTGGTGCCCCTGCCCGGCGCCCTCGACCAGGACCAGGCGGCCAATGCCGCGACCCTCGCTCGCATCGACGCGGCGCTGGCGATTCCGCAGAGCGCCTTCACCCCCGACCGGCTCACGGCCGAGCTCGTCGACCTCTTCGGAAATCCCGAAAAATTGACCCGGGCGGCCGCAGCGGCCAAAAGCGCGGGCATTCACGACGCCGCCGAGCGTCTCGCCGCGGTCGTCCTCGAGACGGCTTCCCGCACCTGACAATCCCGATTCTGCGCTCACCGCGCCCGAACGGAACGGTTCTGAACCATGAAGCTGCCCGACAAGCTCGGACCCATCCACTTCATCGGCATCGGCGGCATCGGCATGTCCGGCATCGCCGAGGTGATGCACAACCTCGGCTACACGGTGCAGGGGTCGGACGCGAACGACAACGCCAACGTCCGGCGCCTCTCCGAGAAGGGCATGCGCACCTTCGTGGGCCACGCGGCCGAGAACGTCGAGGAGGCGGCCCTCGTCGTCGTCTCGACCGCGATCCGCCGCGACAACCCGGAATTGGTGGCCGCCCGCGAGCGCCGCCTGCCCGTGGTGCGCCGCGCCGAGATGCTGGCCGAGCTGATGCGCTTCAAGTCCTGCGTGGCGATCGCGGGCACCCACGGCAAGACGACGACGACCTCCCTCGTCGCGACGCTGCTCGATGCCGGCAACCTCGACCCGACGGTGATCAACGGCGGCATCATCAACGCCTACGGCACCAACGCCCGCATGGGCGAGGGCGAGTGGATGGTGGTGGAGGCCGACGAATCGGACGGCACCTTCCTGAAGCTGCCGGCGGACGTCGCCATCGTCACCAACATCGACCCCGAGCACCTCGACCATTTCGGCTCGTTCGACGCGGTGAAGGACGCCTTCCGGCGCTTCATCGACAACATCCCCTTCTACGGCTTCGCCGTGATGTGCATCGACCACCCGATCGTGCAGGACCTCGTCGGGCACATCGAGGACCGGCGCATCATCACCTATGGCGAGAACCCGCAGGCCGACGTGCGCCTCATCGACGTGGATCTCCGCGGCGGCCAGAGCCGCTTCCGGGTGATGATCCGCGACCGGCGCCCCGGCTTCCGGATGGAGATGGAGGACCTCGTTCTGCCGATGCCCGGCAAGCACAACGCGCTGAACGCGACCGCCGCGCTCGCCGTCGCGCACGAGCTCGGCGTCTCGGCGGAGGCGATCCGCAACGCGCTCGCGGGATTCGGCGGCGTCAAGCGGCGCTTCACCCGCACGGGCGAGTGGAACGGCGCGCAGATCTTCGACGATTACGGGCACCATCCGGTGGAGATCAAGGCGGTGCTGAAGGCCGCCCGCGCCTCGACGGACGGATGCGTCATCGCCGTGGTGCAGCCCCACCGCTACACCCGCCTGCAGACGCTGTTCGACGATTTCTGCACCTGCTTCAACGACGCCGACACCGTCATCGTCGCCCCCGTCTACGCGGCGGGCGAGCAGCCGATCGAGGGCATCGACCGGGACAGCCTCGTGGCGGGCCTGAAGTCGCGCGGGCACCGGGACGCGGTGGCGCTGGAGCGCTCGGAGGATCTGGCCGGCATCGTCGCGGGCCACGCCAAGCCCGGCGATTACGTGGTGTGCCTGGGTGCGGGCAACATCACGCAATGGGCCTACGCCCTTCCGGGAGAGCTCGCGAGCCTGAAGGGGTGAGGGCGGCTCAGGCGGCTGCGCGCTCGGGCACGATCTCCGCGATCGCGGCGCCGCGTGCCCGAGCCGGCCGCCGGTGGAGATGGACCGCCGGCTCGGGCTGCGTGCCGCCGCGCGGGTGAGGACGATCCCTCTCGCCATGCCGCCCCCGTCCCGCTATCGCGGCATCACTCCGGCGGCCTGCCCCCGCCTCTAGCGAACGCCAGCATGACATTCCCCGACCTGATCGATGACATTCGCGCCAGAGCGCCCCAGCTCCGCGGCCGGCTCCTGGCGAACCAGCCGCTCTCCGACCTGACGTGGTTCCGCGTCGGCGGCCCGGCGCAGGTGCTGTTCACCCCCGCCGACGAGGAGGATCTCGCCCAGCTCCTCGCCGCCCTCGATCCGGACGTGCCGGTGACCGTGATCGGCCTCGGCTCGAACCTCATCGTGCGCGACGGCGGCGTGCCGGGCGTGGTGGTGCGCCTCGGCGGCAAGGCCTTCGGCAGCGTCGAGATCGACGGCGAGAGCCTGCGCGCCGGCACCGCCGTGCCGGACATGCGGCTCGCCAAGGCCGCGGCCGAGGCCGGGCTCGACGGGTTGGCCTTCTTCCGCGGCATCCCGGGCTCGGTCGGCGGAGCGCTCCGCATGAACGCGGGCGCCCACGGCGGCGAGACCACCGACGTCCTCGTCGAGGCGCGGGGCGTCGACCGGCGCGGCGCTCTGCGCACCTTCACCCACGCGGAGATGGGCTTCGCCTACCGGCATTCGTCCGCGCCGGACGACGTCATCTTCACGAGCGCGCTGTTCAGGGGCCGGCCCGGCGACCGCACGGCGATCGAGGCGGAGATGGAGCGCGTCACCGCCGCCCGCGAGGCCGCCCAGCCGATTCGCGAGCGCACCGGCGGCTCGACCTTCAAGAACCCGCCGGGGGGCAAGGCGTGGCAGCTCGTCGACGCGGCCGGCTGCCGGGGCCTGACGATCGGGGGCGCCCAGGTCTCCGAGATGCACTGCAACTTCCTGATCAACCGGGGCGGCGCCAGCGCGGCCGATATCGAGGGCCTCGGCGAGGAGGTCCGCCGGCGCGTGCGCGAGACTGCCGGAATCGAGCTGCACTGGGAGATCAAGCGGATCGGCATCGCGGCCTGATCGGGATCGCTGCCGTCGACGCCCTCCCAACGTCCCATCCTCCCCAACCCACGAGGCCGCCCATGTCCAAGCACGTCGCCGTCCTGATGGGCGGATGGTCCTCCGAGCGAGAGATCTCGCTGCGCTCCGGCACCGCCTGCGCCCGCGCCCTGGAGGAGCAGGGCTACCGCGTCACCCCCGTCGATGTCGGACCCGACGTCGCGACCGTGCTGACGGAGCTCAGGCCGGATGTCGCCTTCAACGCGCTGCACGGCCCGGCCGGCGAGGACGGCACCATCCAGGGCCTCCTGGAGCTCCTGAAGATCCCCTACACCCATTCGGGCGTGCTCGCCTCGGCGCTCGCCATGCACAAGGAGCGTGCCAAAACGATCATGCACGCGGCCGGAGTCAGCGTGCCGGAGGGCCGCGTCGTTAACCGTCATGATGCAGCCAGAGCACACCCGTTAACCCCTCCCTACGTCGTCAAGCCGATCGCGGAAGGCTCCTCGATGGGGGTCATCATCGTGCGCGACGGGCGCTCTCACCCGCCTCAGGAACTCGGCCGCGAGGACTGGACGTACGGGGAGCAAGTCCTTGCGGAGACTTACGTTGCGGGCCGCGAGCTGACCTGCGCGGTGATGGGCGACCGGGCCCTCGGGGTGATCGAGATCAAGCCCGCCTCGGGGGAGTGGTACGACTTCGACGCGAAGTACGCCGCGGGGGGGTCGATCCACGTGCTGCCGGCAGAAATTAAACCAAATGTTTACCAGCGTGTCCAAGAGTTGGCGTTAACGGCGCATCAAGCACTGGGCTGCCGGGGCGTCAGCCGTGCCGACCTTCGTTACGACGATACACCGGGAGGAACCGGTGCCCTCGTCGTGCTGGAGGTCAACACGCAACCCGGCATGACCCAGACGAGCCTTGTGCCGGAGATCGCAGCCCATGCTGGCTTGAGTTTCGGTGAGCTCGTCCAATGGATGGTGGAGGACGCTTCTCTGGGCCGCTGAGCCCCGCCGGGTACCCCGGTGACGGCGGCCTGCGCGCGCGCCTCGCGGCCCGGCTGCCCCGGTTCCTCCGCCGCAGCCGCCGCCTGCGGCCCGTGGCCCCGATCGCCGAGCGCCTGCCGCCCTACGCCGGCACGCTCGGCCTCTCCGCCGCCTTCGCCCTGGTCGCCGTCTCGGGCTTCGTGGCGAGCGGGCGTTACGACGCCTTCGTCGCCGAGCACGGCCGCCCCCTCGACATCGCCGCGCGGCTCGCCGGTTTCGGCGTCGAGCGCGTGACGATCTCCGGCATCTCCCGCATGTACGAGCGCGAGGTGCTGCAGGCCGCCGGCATCGACGGGCGCTCCTCCGTCGTCTTCCTCGACGTGACCGACGTGCGCGAGCGCCTGATGCGGGTGCCGCTCATCGCCAGCGCCTCCGTGCGCAAGCTCTACCCGAACGAGATCGTCATCAACCAGGTGGAGCGCGAGCCCGCCGCCCTCTGGCAGAAGAACGGCGAGCTCAGCGTCATCGCCGCCGACGGCACCGTGATCGACACGATGCGGGACGACCGCTACGCGAGCCTGCCCCTCGTGGTGGGTGACGAGGCCAACACGCGGCTCGGCGAGTATCTCGGCCTGATCGCCGCCGCGGGCGCTCTCGGCGAGCGCGTCAAGGCCGGCACCTTCGTCTCCGGCCGCCGCTGGACCCTGAAGCTCGACGGCGTCGACGTGCGCCTGCCCGAGCGCGGGGCGGCCGAGGCGCTCGCCCGGCTGGTCAAGCTCGAGCGCGAGGCGAAGATCCTGGAGAAGGACATCATCGCGGTCGACCTGCGCATGCCGGACCGCGTCGTGGTGCGCCTGACCGAGGAGGCCGCCGCCGCCCGGGCCGAGAGCCAGAAGAAGCCGAAGAAGGGGACGGCGACATGAGCGCTGCCGTCATCCGCCCCTCCGCGCCCGTCCCCGTCTCCTTCGTCCGGTAGCGTTCGATGCACAGCCACCACGGCCTCACGCCGAGACTGAAGCCGCTCTCCGCCCGCCGGAGCGCGACGCTGTCGGTCCTCGACATCGGAACGAGCAAGGTCGTCTGCCTCATCGCCGAGCTGCAGCCGGCCGAGGCGCTGACGACCCTCAAGGGCCGCACGCACCTCGCCCGCATCATCGGCATCGGCCACCAGCGCTCGCTCGGCCTCAAGGGCGGCGTCATCGTCGATCTGGAGAAGGCCGAGAACTCGATCCGGCACGCGGTCCAGGCCGCCGAGCGGATGGCCAAGGTCGAGGTCCAGTCGGTCATCGTCAACATGTCGGGCGGCCGCCTCGGCTCCCAGCATTTCGAGGCACGGGTCGGCGTCCGCACCGGCACCGTCACGGGCTCGGACGTCGAGCGCGTCCTCGAGACCGCGAGCGCCCACGCGGTGAGCCCCGGCCGCGCCGTGCTGCACGCCCTGCCGACCGGCTACGCGCTGGACGGACAGGGCGCCGTGATCGATCCCTCGGGCATGATCGGCGACGCCCTCGGCGTCGACCTTCACGTCGTCACCAGCGAGGCGGCGGCCGCCCGCAACCTGATGCTCGCCGTCGAGCATTGCCATCTCGGCGTCGAGGCGGTGATCGCCACCCCCTACGCCGCCGGCCTCTCGGCCCTCGTCGACGACGAGGCGGAGATGGGCGTGGCCGTCGTGGACATGGGCGGCGGCACCACCAGCGTCGGCGTGTTCTCGGGCGGCCACCTCGTCCATTGCGACGCGATCGCGGTGGGCGGCCACCACGTCACGATGGACATCGCCCGCGGGCTCTCGACGCGGGTCGCCGCGGCCGAGCGCCTCAAGACCCTCTACGGCTCGGCCATCGCCACGCCGTCCGACGAGCGCGACATGATCGCGGTCCACGGCGTCGGCGAGGACGAGGCCGACGCGCCGACCCACGTGCCGCGCTCCCACCTCGTGCGGATCATCCGGCCGCGGGTGGAGGAGGTGGTCGAGCTGGTCCGCGACCGCCTGCGCAATGCCGGCTTCGCCGAGCAGGCGGGCCGCCGCGTCGTGCTCACGGGCGGCGCCAGCCAGCTCGTCGGCCTGCCCGAGGTCACCCGCCGGGTGATGCAGGGGCAGGTCCGGATCGGCCGGCCGCTCGGCATCCGCGGCCTGCCGGAGGCGGCCAAGGGTCCCGCCTTCTCGGCGGCGGTCGGGCTCCTCGTCTACCCGCAGGTCGCGCATGCGGAGCATTTCGAGCCGCGCGGTGCCGGCTTCTTCGCGGGCACGGGAACGGACGGATACTTTGACCGGCTCATCGACTGGATCGGCCGGAGCTTCTGAGGTGAGGCGCGGCGGGCGAGACGCTCCGCCGCGGCATCGGACACGAATCGGCGCCCCCGCCGGGACGCCCTAGCACATCGCGAAACACGAGAGGGTCGAGCATCATGGCCATCAGTCTCCAGGCGCCGGACATCCGGGAACTCAAGCCCCGCATCACCGTCTTCGGTGTCGGCGGAGCCGGCGGCAACGCCGTCAACAACATGATCGAGTCGGGGCTCCTCGGCTGCGAGTTCGTCGTGGCCAACACCGACGCGCAGGCGCTGACCTCGTCGAAGGCCGAGCGCGTCATCCAGATGGGCATCGGCGTCACGCAGGGCCTCGGCGCCGGCTCGCACCCCGAAGTCGGATCGGCGGCGGCGGAAGAGGTGATCGACGAGATCCGCGACCAGCTCTCCGGCGCCCACATGTGCTTCATCACCGCCGGCATGGGCGGCGGCACCGGCACCGGCGCGGCCCCGGTCATCGCCCGGGCGGCCCGCGACATGGGGATCCTGACGGTCGGCGTCGTGACGAAGCCGTTCCAGTTCGAGGGCATCCGCCGCATGCGCACGGCCGAGGCCGGCATCCAGGAGCTGCAAGCGGCGGTCGATACCCTGATCGTGATCCCGAACCAGAACCTGTTCCGGGTCGCCAACGAGAAGACCACCTTCGCCGACGCCTTCGCCATGGCCGATCAGGTGCTCTACTCGGGTGTCGCCTGCATCACCGACCTGATGGTGAAGGAGGGCCTGATCAACCTCGACTTCGCCGACGTGCGCGCGATCATGCGCGGCATGGGCAAGGCCATGATGGGCACCGGCGAGGCCTCCGGCGAGAAGCGCGCCAACCGCGCCGCGGAAGCCGCCATCGCCAACCCGCTCCTCGACGACGTCTCGATGAAGGGCGCCCGCGGCCTCCTGATCTCGATCACCGGCGGCAACGACCTCACCCTGTACGAGCTCGACGAGGCGGCCACCCGCATCCGCGAGGAGGTCGACCAGGACGCCAACATCATCCTCGGCGCCACCTTCGACGAGAGCCTCGACGGCATCATCCGCGTCTCGGTTGTCGCCACCGGCATCGAGCCCCTGCTGATCTCCGCGAACTCACCGAACAATCCCGAGATCGTGCAGACCGAGCAGCGCATCGCCGAGGTCGCCGAGCGGCTGCGGGCCGAGGCCCGCGCGCGCGCCGCGCACCCCGCCGCCGCACCCCGCGCGGCCGAGCCGGCGCCGCAGATGATGACCCAGAGCCCGCTCCAGGCGGCCCCCGCGCCGAGCCCGGTCATGCCGGTGCGCCCCGCCGCACCCGAATCGATGATCGCCGGATCCGACCTGCGGTCCGAGATCCCGGCCCATGTCGTGCGCGACGACGTCGTGCTGACCCAGTCCCAGCCCCGCGTCGCGGTGCCCTACGCCGCCCCGCCCGCCCCCCAGGTCGAGCCCGCCGCCCCCGTCGCCGCGGGACCCTACGTGCCGCCGCGCCCGGCCGCCCCGGCGAATGCCGCGGCCCCGCTCGCCCGCCCGCCGCGCATGCCGCAGATCCACGAACTGCCCCCGATCGGTCAGGCTCAGATCCGCATGAGCCGCGGCGAGGAGCCGGTGGAGGCCCCGGCCGATTCGAAGCGCATGACGCTGCTGCGCCGCCTCGCCACGGTCGGCTTCGGCGGCCGCCGGGACGAGCCCGAGGCCGCTCCGGCCCCTGCCCGGGCTCCCGCCCCGGCCCCGCAGCAGGCCGCCCTGCCGCCGGCGGCCCCGCCGGCACCCCGCGCTCCCGCGGCGCCGGCCTACCGCCCGGCTCAGGGCAGTCTCGACCCCCAGGGTCGCGTCGCCCCGGCCCAGCGGATGATCGACGACGATCAGCTCGAGATCCCGGCCTTCCTCCGCCGTCAGGCGAACGGGGCCTGAGCCGGGACCCGAGAGGCGAACGCCGTCCCGCTCGTCGGGGCGGCGGATTCTCTAAATGCCGCTGATGCGTGCCGGGCCGCGGAGATCGGTCGTATTGCCCGCCCGCGTTCGTCGTGGGCGGCGATGACGCAGGAAGCGTCGCTGCGGCCCAGTCGCTGCCCTGCCCAAACTCCCTCGCGACCGGGCCACGCCGGCCCGATGCGGGGGCGGCCGTCTCGGACAAGGCCGGGATCGGATCGTTTGGAACCGCAGGGGTGAGACCCGCGGAGCGCATGCCTCCCCTGGCGGGCGAGGAACGCGACGCCGATCCTCGGCATCCTCCCGCCTTCATGGATGGATCGGGTCAGGGCGCCCTCCGCCCGGACCCCGTGCCCCTCACCGCACCCGTTCACACTTCGTCCGAAGGCGCGCGAACCGGGGAAACCGCGTGTCGCCCGCCCCGGCCGCCGAGCCTCCGCCCCTGGATCGCGGGATGCCCGCGAACCGTCCCCGATGCCTGGAAAGCGCTCACTCCGCGGGGCGTGCGCCGGGCGGCCGGGATCGGTCTGCGGTTTTTCTGCAACAGTGAAATCGATACAACCGGCCAGCGTTAACTAATTGTTAACACATTGATCAAGAACAGCTTTTGGATTCGCGTCCGAGGCGGTCGGTTGTAACAGAGCGTAAGAATCCGTGATTTGGCCGGGCTTGGGGGCACGGCTATAGACGATTTCGGAACGACAAAAGCGCGGCGGTCTCGCCGCCCGCGCACGCAGGGGCACCAAGCAGCGGACGGATCAGAGAGGGGCTTCGCGCGCGTCTATTCGGCGCCGGAGCGGCCCGATCGCGGCCGAGGGCTAAGGAATGCGAACGAACCAACAAACGACCCTCAAAGCTCCGACGACGCTGTCCGGTATCGGCGTCCATTCCGGGAATCCGGCGCAGATCACGATCCGCCCCGCGCCCGCCAATCACGGAGTCGCCTTCCTCCGGACCGGGATGCCCACCGGCAACGACCGGTTCATCAAAGCCCACCACGCCTGCGTCTCCGCCACCGAACTCTGCACCGTCATCGGCGACGTCGCGAGCGGCGCGGTCGCCACCGTCGAGCACCTGATGTCCGCCCTCTACGGGCTCGGGATCGACAACGCGCTGATCGAGATCGACGGGCCCGAGATGCCCATCCTCGACGGCAGCGCCCTTCCCTTCGTCCGCGCCATCGACGGCGTCGGCCTCACGGCCTGCGGGGCGCCCCGCAAATGGGTCAAGGTGCTGCGCCCCGTCCGCATCGAGGTCGGCCGCGCCTTCGCCGAACTCCGCCCCATCGACCGGGGCTTCCGCCTCGACGTCGAGATCGATTTCGAGAGCCCGGTGATCGGCCGCAGCCGCAAGGCCATGGACCTCACCCCGGCCTCCTACCGCCGCGAGATCGCGGGCGCCCGGACCTTCGGCATGATGAAGGACGTGGAGCGCTACTGGAAGGCGGGCTTCGCGCTCGGCGCCTCCCTCGAGAACACGGTCGCCATCGGCGAGACCGCGGTGGTGAACCCGGAAGGCCTGCGCTTCGCCGACGAGTTCGTCCGCCACAAGTTCCTCGACGCGGTGGGCGACCTCGCGCTCGCCGGCTTGCCGCTCCAGGGGGCCTACCGCTCCTATTGCGGTGGCCATCGCATGAATGTCGGCGTCCTCACCGCCCTCTTCTCCGACCGCGCCAACTACGCGATCGTCGAGGCGCAGGGCGGCCGCCGCGAGAGCGCTCTCGCCGAGTTCGGCGTCGGCCTCGGGATCGCCGCCTTCGCGGGCGAGCTGTAACCCTCAAGACACACCCTGCATCCGATCGCGGCGGCGGCTCGGCCGCCGTTTTCACGCCCGAATTGGACGCCAGGGTGAATCGTCTGTGAAGAGCGGGCTGCAGGGGAGGCGACGGTGCTTTGTGCCGTGGCATGGTCCCATCCGCCGGATCGACACTCGTGATGGCTTGGCGGCGCGAGGCTCTCGCAGAACGAGCCGCGCCTGTTGGGGAATGAACCGCAAATGCCTGTCACCTATCCGAACCGCGGTGCGCTGGCGGCCGTGCTCCTGAGCGTCCTCGGCCTCGGACTCGGCGGCTGCGACGCGCTCGATTCGATCAATCCGTTCGCCGAGAAGTACAAGCCGGAGGTCATTCCGGATGTCCCCGCGGACAAGCTCTACAGCGAGGGCTTGGCCAAGATGGAGGACAGCGACTACGAGGGTGCGGTCAAGAAGTTCGGCGACCTCGACAAGCAGTATTCCTACTCGGACTGGTCGCGCAAAGCGCTGCTGATGACGGCCTACGCGAATTACGAGGGCCAGAAGTACGACGACGCGATCAACGCCTCGAAGCGCTACCTGCAGCGGCACCCGGCGAGCAAGGACGCGGCCTACGCCCAGTATCTGATGGCGATGTCGCAGTACAAGCAGATCCCGGACGTGACCCGAGACCAGGACCGTTCGGAGAAGGCGCTCGTCGCCCTTCAGGAACTGGTCCAGCGCTACCCGACCTCGGAATACGCCAGCGACGCCAAGGCCAAGATCCAGATCACCCGCGACCAGCTCGCCGGCAAGGAGATGGAGGTGGGCCGCTACTACCTGCAGCGGCGCAATTTCCCGGCTGCGATCAACCGCTTCCGCGACGTGATCAGCAAGTACCAGACGACCCGCCACACGGAGGAGGCGCTGGAGCGCCTCGTCGAGGCCTACATGGCGCTCGGCATCACGCAGGAGGCGCAGAACGCCGCGGCCGTGCTCGGGCACAACTTCCCCGATTCGCCCTGGTACAAGGACGCGCACGCGCTCCTGCAGAACGGCGGCCTGGAGCCCCGCGAGGAGAAGAGCTCCTGGTTGAGCCGCGCCTTCTCCTCGGTCACCGGCCGCACCGCCGCCATCCAGTGAGCGGGCGCTAGCCCGGATGCGACGCGCGGGCGAGGCCGGCCGATGCCGCCTCGCCCGCGCTGCATTTTAGGCGTGCGCTCCGCCGCGCTTGGCCTTACATGACGGCCTTCCAGAGTGACGACAGGGCTTCCGACGCGGCATGCTCGTGCAGCTTGCGATCCGCGACATCGTTCTGATCGACAAGCTTGAGCTGAACTTCCGCGAAGGGCTGAGCGTCCTGACCGGGGAGACCGGCGCGGGCAAGTCGATCCTTCTCGACGCCTTCGCCCTGGCGCTCGGCGGGCGCGGCGACGGGCGCCTCGTCCGGCATGGCGAGGGCCAGGGCAGCGTCACCGCGGTCTTCGATGCGCCCCTCGACCACCCGGCCCGCGCCATCGCCGCGGAGGCCGAGATCGACACCGAGGGCGACCTGATCCTGCGCCGCACGCAGATGGCGGACGGGCGCACCCGCGCCTTCGTCAACGATCAGGCGGTCGGCGTGCAGGTTCTGAGGGCGATCGGCGCGGCCCTCGTCGAGATCCACGGCCAGCACGACGACCGGGCCCTGGCCGATCCCGGCACGCACCGCGCCATCCTCGACGCCTTCGGCGGGCTGCAGAAGCCGCTCGCGGCGGTCGGCGAGCAGGCGAAGCGGGTGCGGGCCGCCCGCTCGGCTCTCTCCGAGAAGCGGGCCCGCGTCGAGGCCGCGCGCAAGGAGGCCGACTTCCTGCGCCACGCGGTGGACGAACTCGCCACCCTCGACCCGCAGCCCGGCGAGGAGGCCACCCTGGCCGAGCGCCGCACCGTGATGCAGCAGAGCGAGAAGGTCGCGCGCGAATTGAACGACGCGCTGGAGGCGGTCGGCGGCCCGAATTCCGGCAGCGCCCACCTCTCCTCGGCCGTGCGCAAGCTGGAGCGGCGGGCCGCGCAGCTTCCCGCCCTCGTCGAGCCCTGCGTCGCCGCCCTCGACGCGGCGCTCACAGCCCTGGACGAGGCGCGCAGCGTCCTCGACGCGGCGCTGTCCGAGACCGAGTTCGACCCCCGCGAGCTCGAGCGCGTGGAGGAGCGGCTGTTCGCCCTGCGCGCCGCCTCCCGCAAGTACGACGTCGCCGCCGACGATCTCGCGGCGCTGCGCGAGCGCTACGAGGCCGACGTGGCGGCGATCGATGCGGGGGAGGAGGCGCTTGCCGGCCTGCAGCAGGATCTCGATGCGGCCGAGGCCGCCTATGCCCGGGCGGCGGAGAAGCTGAGCGAGGGGCGCAGGCGCGCGGCCAAGGCCCTCGATGCGGCCGTGAAGGCGGAGCTGCCCCCGCTCAAGCTCGAGCGGGCGCGCTTCATCACGGAGATCGTCACCGACCCCGAGTCGCGGGACGCCGCCGGCAGCGACCGGGTCGAGTTCTGGGCGCAGACGAACCCGGGCACGCGGCCGGGCCCGATGATGAAGGTGGCCTCGGGGGGCGAACTCTCCCGCTTCATGCTGGCGCTGAAGGTGGTGCTCGCCGACAAGGGCTCCGCGCCGACCCTCATCTTCGACGAGATCGACACCGGCGTCGGCGGCGCGGTCGCGGACGCGATCGGCGCGCGGCTCGCCAGATTGTCGCGCAACGTCCAGGTCGTGGCCGTCACGCACGCCCCGCAGGTGGCGGCTCGGGCGCAGACGCATTTCCTCATCGCCAAGGATCCCGTGAAGGGCAGCGACCGGGTCGCGACGCGGGTCGCGACGCTGCCGGTCGAGGCGCGGAGGGAGGAGATCGCCCGCATGCTGGCCGGGGCCACCGTCACGGACGAGGCCCGCGCCGCCGCGGCGCGCCTTCTCCAAGGTGCGGATGCCTGAGGCGCGCGAACGCGCGAGATGCGACGCAGTTGCGCAGGGTATTCGGAGTTTGTCGGGTCGTTCACTCGGGGCCGCACCGGAGCCCGTTCGACTTCGCACTGTCCGACAACTTGGCTGTAATGATTTGTTAACCATCCCGCGCGAGATTCACCGCGCGCTTCCGGTGAAGGTGCGGAAAGCGACATTTCTGTCTCAAGGGGGGAGAGACGATGTGCGAGGACATCGCCCAGTCCGATAGCTTCTCTGCGGAGAATTGCGGTGCCGTGCCGGCGCTGAGCGTCGATACCGCCTATCGCCTCGGCCACGCGCTCCGCACGATCTACGAGGACAGCGTCGATCGGCAGCCGATCCCCGATTCGCAGATCGACCTGCTGCTGCGCCTGCGCCACAAGGAGCGGGACCGCCAGCGGATGGCGGGCTGAGGCCTCACCACTGCCGGGCGCCGGGTCGGCGCCGGTACTCCGCCGCGCGGATCAGGGTGAGCACCTGATCGAGATCCCGCAGCAAACCTCCCTCATCGGCCTTCGCCCGGTTCGCCTCCGCGGCGTCGGGCGCGCAGCGCAGGCGCACCTGCACGAGCGCGAGATTCCGCTCCAGCGCCTCGCGACGCCTGTGGAGGTCCAGGAAGGCCGCTTCGCCGGGATCGGTCCGGCCCCGATCCCCTGGCCCTGAATCCGTCTGGCCCGCAGGCTCCACGGACATATCGTTGTCCACGCTCGGCATTGGTCTCGTCCGGCCTCATGCCGCCGCTGACGATGCGCGGCAGTGCCGAGACGAGAACGCGCGAGCCGCCCAAACCGTGCCATGCGGGTCGGCTTATCCCGTCCGCCCTCCCGCGGGCGCGAGGGGCCCGAGACCCGAATATTGCGGCGCACTGCGTAAGCGGTGCAGGGACTTGCAGCCGCCCGGCTGTTGTCATCGCCCTGTCATGTCCCCGTCATAGAGGCGGCATCGTCGGGCGGCTATCGCAGCCCCGGCCGCTGTCGCGGCCGACCGCGCGATGCCGCGGCGCCCGGAATCCGGCGCGCCGCGGTCCAGAGCGCCCGGCAGCAAACGGAGACGCACGTGAAACCCTTCAGCTACGCGCTCGCCCTCGGCCTCGCGACGATCCAGCTCGCCCTCCCGGCGGCTGCCGCGGACATCACCGGTGCCGGGGCCACCTTCCCCTTCCCGGTCTACTCGAAATGGGCCGAGGCCTACCGCAAGGAGACCGGCACCGGACTGAACTACCAGTCGATCGGCTCCGGCGGCGGCATCAAGCAGATCCAGGCCAGGACCGTCGATTTCGGCGCCACCGACGCGCCGCTCAAGGGCGCGGCCCTCGAGAAGGACGGCCTCGTCCAGTTCCCGACCGTGATGGGCGGCGTCGTCACCGTGGTGAACATCGCGGGCGTGGAGCCCGGCAAGCTCAAGCTCACGGGCGAGGTCGTCGCCGACATCTACGCCGGCAAGATCACCAAGTGGTCCGATCCGAAGATCGCGGCCCTCAACGAGGGCGTGAAGCTGCCCGAGGCGACGATCACCCCGGTCTACCGCTCGGACGCCTCCGGCACGACGAACATCTTCACCACCTACCTGTCCCAGGTCTCCGAGCCCTGGAAGAAGGAGTTCGGCGCGGCCACGACGATCTCCTGGCCGGCCGGCCAGGGCGGCAAGGGCAACGAGGGCGTCACCGCCACCGTCAAGCAGGTCCCGAACGCCATCGGCTACGTCGAATCGGCCTACGCCAAGCAGAACAAGCTCAGCCACACGCTGATCCAGAACAAGGCCGGCAGGTTCCCGCAGCCGGACGACAAGGCGTTCCAGGCCGCCGCCGCCAGCGCCGATTGGAAGGCCGCCCCGGGCTTCGGCATCTCGCTCACGAACCAGGCGGGCGAGGGCGCGTGGCCGATCACGGCCGCGACCTTCATCCTCGTCTACAAGGAGCCGGCTGACGCCGCGAAGTCGACGGACGTGCTCAAGTTCTTCGACTGGGCCTACAAGAACGGCGACCGGCTCGCGACCGAGCTCGACTACGTGCCCCTGCCCGACGCCGTCGTCGGCCTGATCCACGAGGAGTGGAAGCAGATCAAGGGCAAGGACGGGAAGCCCGTCTTCAACATGTGAGGCCGGCCGCCGCTCCCCTCCCCGCACGGGGAGGGGAGAGCCCCGCCGCTCCGCTCGCATCCGACACCGCCGCGCGCTAAACGCCTCGAACCGACGAGAATTGCGGATGGCCTCCTTGACCGAACAGATCGCGCTGGCGCGCTCCGATGCGGGAATCGTGCGCAGGCCCCCGAGCAAGGGTCTCGACGGCCTGTTCCGCGCCGCCGCCTACGGCTCCGCCCTCGTCGTCCTCCTCGTCCTCGCCGGCATCCTCGGCTCGATCGCCTATGGCGGCTGGCCGGCCTTCCGCGAATTCGGGCCCGGCTTCGTCACCTCGACCGCCTGGAACATCGGCACCGAGCAGTTCGGCGCCTGGGTCGCGATCGTCGGCACCCTCGCCTCGGCCCTGATCGCGCTTCTGATCGGCGTGCCCCTCTCGCTCGCCATCGCCGTCTACCTGACGCAGCTCTGCCCCGGATGGGCGCGCAAGCCCGTCGCCATGACGATCGAGCTCCTCGCCGCGGTGCCGAGCATCATCTACGGCATGTGGGGGCTGTTCATCTTCGCGCCGCTCTTCGCACGCTTCGTGCAGGTGCCGGTCTCGAACCTCGTCGAGGGCCTGCCCATCGTCGGCACGCTGCTCTACGCCCGCGTTCCCTCCGGCGTCGGCATCCTGACGGCGGGCATCATCCTCGCCATCATGATCGTGCCCTTCGTGGCCTCGATCACCCGCGACATGCTCGACCAGATCCCGACCATCCTGCGGGAGAGCGCCTACGGGATCGGCTGCACCACCTGGGAGGTGGTGCGCCACGTGCTCGTCCCGCAGGCCTCGGTCTCGATCATCGGCGCCATCATGCTCGGGCTCGGCCGGGCGCTCGGCGAGACCATGGCGGTCACCTTCGTGATCGGCAACGCCAACCGTCTCTCCGCCTCGATCTTCGATCCGGGCTCGACCATCGCGTCCCGCATCGCCAACGAGTTCAACGAGGCGGACGGGATGCAGCTCAACGCGCTGATGGCGCTCGGCTGCATCCTCTTCGTGATCACCTTCATCGTGCTCATCGTCGCGCGCCTGCTCGTGCGCCGCGTCAAGGTCGCCTGAGGAGGCCGCCGATGGATGCCGTCAACCCCTTGACCGAAGCCGCGCCACGGGGCGGTGCGCCCATCGGGAGCCGGGTGCGCCCGAGCCGCCGTCTGGCGGACCGGACTCTGAGGACCGCCTGCCTGCTGGCGACCATCATCGGCGCCGTGGTGCTCGGCTCGATCCTGCTGATGCTCATCGTCGAGGGCCTGCGCGGCTTCTCCGCGACGCTCCTGACCCAGCCGACGCCGGGTCCGGGCTCCGAGGGCGGCGGCATCGCCAACGCGGTGCTCGGCAGCCTCATCCTCACCTTGATCGGCATCGTGGTGGCGACCCCGATCGGCGTGATGGCGGGGACCTACCTCGCCGAGTACGGCCGCGGCTCGAAGCTCGCCGACCTGATCCGCTTCCTCAACGACGTCCTGCTCTCGGCCCCCTCGATCCTGATCGGCCTGTTCGTCTACACGCTGATGGTGCGGCCGATGGGGACCTATTCGGGCTGGGCCGGCGGCGTGGCGCTCGCCATCATCGCGACGCCGGTCATCGTGCGCACCACCGAGGACATGCTGCGCCTCGTGCCCGGCACGCTGCGCGAGGCCGGCGCCGCGCTCGGCGCACCGACCTCACGGGTGATCATGAGCGTGACGTGGCGCGCCGCCTCCGCCGGCATCGTCACGGGCGTGATCCTGGCCCTCGCCCGCATCGCCGGCGAGACGGCGCCGCTCCTGTTCACGGCGCTCAACAACAATTCCTGGTTCAACGCCAACCTGATGGGCGGCGTCGCGAACCTGCCGGTGATGATCTACCAATTCGCCCTCTCGCCCTACCCGAACTGGCAGAGCCTCGCCTGGGCGGGCGCCCTCCTGATCACGATGGCCATCCTGGCCCTCTCCGTGGTGGCGCGCCTCGTCATCAAGACCGAGCGGGCGCGCTGAGCGCCCGCCTTCACGCTTCCCGGCCGACCGGCCTTCCGAAGGAATCCCTCCGATGAGCGCCTCCCCCGCCGTCAGCGCGCCGCTCAGCGGCCGCAGCCAGGCCAACGCGAGCGCGCCCGTGCGCATCGCCGTGAAGAACCTCGACTTCTACTACGGCACGTTCCACGGCCTGAAGAACATCAACCTCAACTTCCATGACCGGCAGGTCACCGCCCTGATCGGGCCTTCGGGCTGCGGGAAGTCGACGCTGCTGCGCACCTTCAACCGGATCTACAGCCTCTACCCGGAGCAGCGCGCGGACGGCGAGATCCTCCTCGACGGGCAGAACATCCTCGACCCGAAGGTCGACCTCAACGAGCTGCGTGCCCGGGTCGGCATGGTGTTCCAGAAGCCGACGCCCTTCCCGATGTCGATCTACGACAACGTCGCCTTCGGGCTGCGCCTCTACGAGCGCCTGCCGAAGGCCGACCTCGACCTGCGCGTCGAGGAGAGCCTGCGCAAGGCGGCGCTCTGGGACGAGGTGAAGGACAAGCTGAAGCAATCCGGCATGGGCCTCTCGGGCGGCCAGCAGCAGCGCCTCTGCATCGCCCGCACGGTGGCGCAGCGCCCGGAGGTGATCCTGTTCGACGAGCCGACCTCGGCGCTGGACCCGATCTCGACGGGGCGGATCGAGGAGCTGATCGAGCAGCTGCGCGACGAGTTCACGATCGCCATCGTCACGCACAACATGCAGCAGGCGGCCCGCATCTCGCAGTTCACCGCCTTCATGTATCTCGGCGAACTCGTCGAGTTCGGCCCGACGACCCGGATCTTCATGAACCCGGAGAAGCGGCAGACGCAGGATTACATCACCGGCCGCTTCGGCTGAGCCGGCCCGTCACCCGCTCTCCCGTTCCCGCGCCCGACCCGAGGATCACGACCATGTCCGAGCACATCGTCACCTCCTACGACAACGATCTCGACGACCTGCGCCGGTCGATCTCGGAGATGGGAGGCGTCGCCGAGAAGATGATGGCCGATGCGAGCCAGGCGCTCGTGCGGCGCGACACCGTGCTCGCCCAGGCCGTCATCGCCGCCGACAAGCGCCTCGACGTGCTCCAGCGCGAGATCGAGGAACGCGCCGTCCTCCTCATCGCCCGCCGCCAGCCGCTCGCCATCGATCTGCGCGAGACGATCTCGGCGATCCGCGTCTCGGGCGATCTCGAGCGGATCGGGGATCTCGCGAAGAACATCGCCAAGCGCGTGGTCGCGATCAGCGATCAGGCGCAGGCTCAGAAGATCGTGCTCGGCGTCCAGCACATGAGCGACCTCGTGCAGGAGCAGCTCAAGGACGTGCTCGACGCCTATGCCAGCCGGGACACGACGTCGGCCCACGACGTCTGGGAGCGGGACGGGGCGATCGACGCCCTCTACAACTCCCTGTTCCGCGAACTCCTGACCTACATGATGGAGGACCCGCGCAACATCTCGTTCTGCACGCACCTCCTGTTCTGCGCCAAGAACGTCGAGCGGATCGGCGACCACACCACCAACATCGCCGAGACGATCCACTACCTCGCCACCGGCGAGACGCTCGCGATCGAGCGTCCGAAGAACGATGCCTCGAACTACGCGACGGTGTCTCCGGGAACGGCGGCCTGACGCAGGAACGGGGATGAGCACGCGGATCCTGATCGTCGAGGACGAGGAGGCGCTGACCCTCCTGCTTCGCTACAACCTGGAGGCGGAGGGCTTCACCGTCGATTCCGCCGCCCGCGGCGACGAGGCGGAGTTGCGCCTTGCCGAGCAGGTGCCGGACCTCGTCCTCCTCGACTGGATGCTGCCGGGGCTGTCCGGGATCGAGATCTGCCGCCGCATCCGGGCCCGCCGCGAGACGGAGCGGCTGCCCGTCATCATGCTCACCGCCCGCGGCGAGGAGGGCGACCGCATCCGCGGGCTGGGCACGGGGGCGGACGACTACATCGTCAAGCCGTTCTCGGTGCCGGAACTGCTCGCCCGCGTGCGCGCGCTCCTGCGCCGCGCCAAGCCCGCCCATGTGGCGAACCTCCTGGTTGCCGGCGACATCGAGCTCGACCGCGTCAGCCATCGCATCCGCCGCTCGGGCCGCGAGATCCATCTCGGCCCGACCGAGTTCAAGCTCCTCGAATTCCTGATGCAGAGCCCCGGACGGGTCTTCTCCCGCGAGCAGCTCCTCGACGGGGTCTGGGGGCACGACGTCTACATCGACGAGCGCACGGTGGACGTGCATGTCGGGCGCCTGCGCAAGGCCATCAACCGCCCGCGCCAATCCGATCCGATCCGCACCGTGCGCGGCTCCGGCTACTCCTTCGACGAGATGTTCTCGGGCGTGGACTAGCGCGCGGGCCGCTCGAACCTCGGGCGCCCCTGAATCGACGAAGCCCGCCGACGGCGTACCGGGGCGGGCTTCATCGATCGGGTCTTCCCAGGAGAGGGGAGGGACGCCCCTCCTAGCGGAACCCCGCCACCCGGCGGTCCCGCTTGCGCTCGGCGGCGGGCTGATAGGCGATCTGGGCGTGGTGCGTGCAGTAGGGCAGCCCGGTGATCGAGCGGGCGCCGCAGAAGCGGAATTCCGGCGTCGTCGGATCGCCCATCGGCCAGCGGCACATCGATTCGCGCAGGTCCATGATGGTCACCCGCTCGGAGACCGCCAGTGCCACGGTCTCGGAGGCCGGCTGCGCCGGCGGCGGGAAATCGGGGGCCGGCCGGTGCGCGGTGATCGCGATCGGCTCCGGCGCCTCCTCGATGATCTCGACGGCCGTCGCCTCGGCCTCCCCGTCGCGCTCCGGCTTGCGGCGCCCGTTCACGGGAGCGGGGGCGGCCTTGATCCGGCCGGCGAGGCCGAGCCGGTGGACCTTTCCGATCACGGCGTTGCGGGTCACGCCGCCGAGCTGAGCCGCGATCTTGCTCGCGCTCTGCCCGTCCTCCCACAGACGCCGCAGCAGCTCGACGCGCTCGTCCGTCCAGCTCAGGCCTGCTTCCATCGTCGCCCCCTCCTGAACGCTGCGATCACCGCGGCCACGCCCTCAGGCAGGCGTTGCAGGCCGGTCGCGCAGGTCAGCCGCCTCCAAGCCGCGGGTCCCGGTCAGTCGGGCAGCCGGTGCAGGATTCGAACGATCGCGCCACTGGTGATGGCCGCCGGGGGCGTGCCCCTGGCGACGCGGATGAACCTACAAGAGGGCTCGTGGACGATGCAAGAGTCGACACAGGGCCCACCTCCGGGGGCGCCCCTGTTTCCACCGCCAAAGGCCGGGGCCGCCCTCCGCGTGCCGCCGGGCTTGTGCGCGGCGGCACGGATCTGTGGCCGCCGCGCATCAGCCCGGCCGAACCCGTCCGATTGCCGGGCCCGGGCCGGAACGATAGAATGGCCAAGCTCGTTCGGCTGGGGGTGTGGTCAGAGGCAGGGCACGGGGACAATCGCCATGGCGGGTCGGTTCAGGATCTCGCACGGGCTGCTCGCGCTCTGCGCGGCGGCCAGCCTCTCTGCCTGCTCGTCGCTGCCGCGGGTGTCCTACACCGCGGAGCAGGCGGCCTTCGCGAGCGTGCCGAACATTCCGGAGGCCCGCGTCTCCTCCGACGCCTCGGCCGACGCCTTCACCCAGCTCGCGGCCCGGCCCGAGGCGCGCCGCCAAGCCTTCTCCTACCTCGCCCTCTCGGGCGGCGGGGGCGACGGGGCCTACGGCGCGGGCATCCTCAACGGCTGGACGGCCTCGGGTACGCGGCCGGACTTCACCCTGGTCTCCGGCGTCAGCACGGGCGCGCTCATCGCGCCCTTCGCCTTCCTGGGGCCGGCCTACGATGCCTATCTCACCGAGTTCTACACGAGCGGCGTCGCCGAGACCCTGGTGCAATCGCCGAGCCTGACGAACGTCCTGTTCGGCTCCGGCCTGTTCGGCGACGGGCGCCTGCGCGACCTGATCGGCCGCTACGTCACGGCGGACCTCCTCGCCGCCGTGGCCGAGGAGCACGCCAAGGGCCGGCGCCTCCTCGTGGTGACCACGAACCTCGATTCCCAACGCGCCGTGATCTGGAACATGGGCGCCATCGCCGCGAGCGGCGCTCCGAACGCGGTCGAGCTGTTCCGCGACGTGCTCACCGCCTCGGCGAGCATCCCGGCGGTGTTCCCGCCGCAGCTGATCGACGTGCAGGCGGGCAACAGCGCCTTCCAGGAACTCCACGTGGACGGCTCGGTGGTGACGCCGGTCTTCACCCTGCCCCAGTCCTTCCTGCTGCGGGACGGGCGCCTGCGCACGAACGGCAAGGCCAACATCTACGTCGTGATCAACGGGCGCCTGGAGCCCGAATTCGACGTGACGCGCAACAACACGCTCTCGATCGTCGAGCGCTCCTTCACGACGGCGAGCCGTGCGCGCAGCCGGGCGACGCTCGCCACGACCTACGCGTTCACGCGCGCCAACAAGATCGGCTTCAACCTGACCTACATCGACGAGAGCGCCCCCGCGGCGACGGCCGCGCGCGGCTTCGACACCGCCTACATGCGCAGCCTCTACCAGGCGGGCTACGAGAAGGCGCGCCTGGGGAATTTCTGGGAGCACACCGTGCCGGCCGCGCCGGTCACGAAGGCGGTCGCGGCGGTGGCCGCGACCGCGCAGTAGGGGCTGCTCCGCCGCCTACTTGCTCCGCGGCCTACTTGCGCAGGATCTTGGTGACGATCCGGCCGACGAGGTTGCTCGAATCCGCGTTGCGGTCGTCGCGGGAGACGGGGCGATCCTCGTTGCCGAGGAGCTTGGTGACGATGCGTCCGATCAGGCTCATGGTGGGGTCCTCGCGTCAGATGCGCCGCGGCGCGGCGCAAGCTTTGCCGAACCAACGGGCGGCCCGGGTCGGGTGTTCCGCCCTCAGCGCACCCGATAATCCGAGGACAGGCGCGCACGGCGGGCACCCCGGCGATAGGCGAGGACCGAGCCCGGCCAGATCGCCGTGTTGCGTCCTTCCGCGTCCTGGTACCAGCTGGTGCAGCCACCCGCTTGCCAGATGCTGTCCGAGAGCCGCGCCCGGACGCCCTTGAGGAAGCGCGCCTGCGCCTCCGGCCGCACCTCGACCGCGCTGAGGCCGCGGCTGCGCATCGCCAGGAGGCAGGAGAGGGCGTGCTCCACCTGCGCCTCGATCATCAGGATCATCGAGTTGTGGCCGAGCCCGGTATTCGGCCCCATCAGCAGGAACAGGTTCGGGAATCCTGCCACCGTGATGCCCTGGAAGGCGCCCATCCCGTCGCGCCACGCCTCGGCCAGGGTCAGCCCGTCGCGCCCCGTCACCGGCAGACGGCGGAAGCTGCCGGTGACGTCGAAGCCCGTGGCGTAGACGATCGCGTCGAGGGCGTGCTCGGCCCCGTCCTCCATCACGACGCCGGCAGGCGTGATCCGGGCGATCCGCCCCGTCTCCAGGGTCACGTTTCCCCGCATCAGGGCGGGGTAGAAATCATCCGCGATGAGGACGCGCTTGCAGCCGAGGCGGTAGCGCGGCGTCAGCTTCTGCCGGAGGGCTTTGTCCGGCACCGCCTTGGCGAGGTGGCGCCGGGCGAGCGCCTCCGCCTGCGCCGTCAGCTTCGAGACCTTGGTGAAGCCGAGCAGCGCCCGCATTTCGTGGATCCAGAACAGGCGCTCGCGGAAGAGCCGCCGCGCCAGGGGAACCCGCCGGTAGGCGGCCTGCGCCCGCTCGCCGATCGCGCGGTCGTGCTTCGGCATGATCCAGGCTGGCGTGCGCTGGAACAGGGTGAGGTGGGCTGCACTCTCGGCGATCTGCGGCACGAATTGCACGGCGCTCGCCCCCGTACCGATGACGCCGACGCGTCGCCCCCTCAGCTCCACCCCGTGATCCCAGGCGGCGGAGTGGAAGGCGCTGCCCGCGAAGGATGCGCGACCGGGAATGTCCGGCAGGGCCGGATGATGCAGCCCGCCCATGCCGGAGACGACCGCCCGCGCCCGCAGGGGGCCCCGGCTCGTCTCGACCCGCCACAGGGCCTGCTCCTCGTCCCAGGTCAGCGCCGTGACGCCGGTGTTCAGGTGCAGGTGCGGCAGCAGGCCATGGTCGCGCGCGGCCTGTTCGAGATAGGCCTTGATCTCCGCCTGCTGCGGGTAGAGCCGCGACCAGTCGGCCTTCGGAACGAAGGAGAGGGAATAGAGGTGGGAGGGGATGTCGCAGGCCGCGCCCGGATAGGTGTTGGCGTGCCACGTGCCGCCGATGCCGTCGCCCTTCTCGACGATCCGGAAGGGACCGATCCCCGCCTCACGGCAGCGGATGCCCATGGCGAGGCCGGAGAAGCCCGCGCCGACGATCAGGACGGCGAGCGTCTCCCGAGGCAGCTCCTCGGGAGGCTCCTGAGGAAGCCCCGGTGTCGTGCCGTTGCTCATCGCGCGCTCCTCACGCTTCGGCCCCCGCTCTCGCATGCACCGTCAGGAAGGTCGAGGCCGCGTTGAGCGAGGTGCGCGCCTCCGGCAGGTAGGCGTGGGCGAATTGCCAGACATGGGGCACGACCGGGAACACTCGCAGGCTCACCGTGACGCCCGCCGCCCGCGCCCGCTCGGCGAGCCGCACGGAATCGTCGCGCAGCACCTCCCGCGCGCCGACATGCAGCAGGAGCGGCGGCAGGCCCGCGAGGTCGCCGTAGAGCGGCGAGACGTGGGGATCGATCGGGTCGGCACCCCCGAGATAGAGGGGCGCGAGGGCGCGCAGGACCTCCGGGTCGAACATGGCGTCCCGCTGCCCGTTCTCGATGTAGGAGGCGCCGGTTCCCACGAAGTCGGTGGCGGGCGAGAACAGGATTGCCGCCTGCGGCAGGGGCAGGCCGCGGTCGCGCGCCCGCAGCATCAGGGCGAGGGCGAGGTTGCCCCCGGCGGAATCGCCGCCGATCGCCGCCGGCCCCTCGGCCGAGAACGCCTCCCATGCGGCGAGCGCGTCCTCCAGGCCGGCCGGGAAGGGGTGCTCGGGAGCGAGGCGGTAGGCGGGGGCGAAAACCCGGAATCCGCGCCGGGCGAAGGCACCCGTCATCGGCCTGTGGGTGCGCGGCGAGCAGGCGACGAAGCCGCCCCCGTGCAGGTAGAACAGGCGCGGGCCCGTCCCGTCGCCGGGCCTGCGCACCCACTCGCCGGGTATGCCGCCGGTCTCTCCGGGCTCGTACCGGACGCCGCGGGGTGCGATGAAGGCCGCGCCCTCGAAGGTGCGCCGCATCCGCGCGATGTCGAGCTGCCTGCCCAGCCGGTCGCGCACGTTGCGGCGGACCATCCAGGCGAAGACGTGGGCGCGCAGGCTCGCCATCGGGGGTCAGCGCTCCATCCCGGACAGGCGGGCGATCAGCCGCCAGTACCCGACCGGCATGAGGCGCTGGATCAGGGCGACGCGGCGCGCGTCCGTGCCCACGATGATCCGCGGCGCCCGCCGCTCGATGCCGCGCAGGATCTCGGCGGCGGCCGCCTCCGGGCTGAGGCGCAGGAAGCGCTCGAAGGCGGCGCGCCCGGCCTCGACGGCGGCCGCGTCGAGCCCCTTCGGATGGCGCGCGCTGCGGGCGATGTTGGTCGCGACGCCGCCCGGATGAACCAGCGTGACGCCCAGGGCGCTGCCGGCGAGTTCGTGCCGCAGCGCCTCGCTGAAACCCCGCACCGCGAACTTGCTGGCCGCGTAGGCCGTCTGGCCCGGCGGCGCGATCAGGCCGTAGAGGCTCGACATGTTGACGATCTGCGCCTCCGCCTCGCGCATCAGGAGCGGCAGGAAGGCGTGCGTCATCCGGACGGTGGCGCGGAAATTCACGTCCATGAGCCACTCGAAATCGGCCAGATCCGTCTCCGCGAAGCGGCCGCCGAGCGCCACGCCCGCATTGTTGACGAGGAGGCTCAGCCGCCCGTGGCGGGCCTCGACCGCATCCCTCAGCGCCGGGATGGCCTCCCCGTCGGTGAGATCGAGGACGTGCCGGCTCGCGCGGGCGCCCGAGGCGGCGACGGCTTCCTCCGTCGCCCTCAGCCCCTCGGCATCCCGGTCGACCAGGGCGAGGTCGCAGCCCCGGCGCGCGAGCGCGACCGAGAGCGCCGCCCCGATCCCGCTCGCCGCGCCCGTGACGAGCCCGACCGCTCCGCGCAGCGCGAAGGCCTGTGCCACATTCCCGTCTCCGGCGCCCCCGCCGGGGGCGGAACCTAGCGGACCGGCCGTCAGGGTCCAGGGCGTTCGCCCGTGGCGCTCTTGGCCCGGATCGCGCATGTGTGGCGCTCGGGTGCCGAGAGTGCGGGGGATGAATGATCGAGCGCGTTGTCCACGCGGGCATGAGCATCGCGCTGCTCGTCGCGGTCGCGGTGCTGGCCTCGACGAACCGGCGGGCGATCCGGCCGCGCACCGTTTTGGCCGGCCTCGGGCTGCAGGTCGGCCTCGGCGCCCTCATCCTGTTCGTGCCGGCGGGCCGCGCGGCCCTCGGCGCGGTGGCCGATCTCGTCAGCCAGGTCCTCGCCTACGGGGACCGCGGTGCGGCCTTCCTGTTCGGCGGCCTCGTCGATCCGAAGATGTTCGAGCTGTTCGGCGGCGGCGGCTTCGTCATCGCCTTCCGGGTCCTGCCGCAGATCCTCTACGTCTCGGCGCTGATCGGCGTGCTCTACCATCTCGGCCTGATGCAGGCGCTGGCCCGCTTCCTCGGCGCGGGGCTGCGTCGGCTCCTCGGCACCGGGCCGATCGAGTCCTTCTCGGCCGTCATCACGATCTTCATCGGCCAGAGCGAGATCGCGGTGGCCCTGCGGCCCTTCCTGCCGCTGCTGACGGGATCGGAGCTCTTCGCCGTGATGACGAGCGGAGCGGCCTCGACGGCGGGCTCGATCCTCGCGGGCTACGCCGCTCTCGGCGTGCCGATGACCTACCTGCTGGCGGCCTCCTTCATGGCGATCCCGGGCGGGCTCCTCTACGCCAAGATCCTGGTCCCGGCCGTCGAGCCGACCCGGATCGTCACGACGCGGGTCGAGTTCGGCGAGCGCCGGGCGGCCAACGTCATCGAGGCGGCCGCCGACGGCACCCAGAAGGGGCTCGCGGTCGCGGCCGCGGTCGGCGCCATGCTGATCGCTTTCGTCGGGCTGATCGCGCTCGCCAACGGCATCGTCGGCTATGCGTGCGGGCTCGCCGGCTATCCGTCCGCCTCGATCGAGACGATCCTCGGCTACGGATTCGCCCCTCTGGCCTGGCTCCTCGGCGTGCCGTGGGAGCAGGCGGCGCTCGTCGGCGGCGCGCTCGGGCAGAAGATCGCCTTCAACGAGTTCCTGGCCTACGCGAACCTCTCGGATGTCCTGAGATCCGGCAGCCTCGGCCCGCGCACGACCGCGATCCTGTGCTTCGCGCTCTGCGGCTTCGCCAACCTCGCCTCGATCGCGATCCAGCTCGCGAGCTTCTCCAGCCTCGTGCCCGAACGCCGGGCCGAGGTCGCGAGCTACGGCCTGCGTGCCATCCTCGGCGGCACGCTCTCGAACCTGACCAGCGCGGCCATCGCGGGCCTGTTCATCGGCGGGTGAGGGGACGACGAAGGGGCCGGCCTCGCGGCCAGCCCCCTGTCCTTCCTAGTTCAGCGCGGCGGCCTCCTGCACCGCCGCGCGGGCCCGGGCGGGCACCACCGTGACGGCCTCGCCCTTGCGGGCGATCTCGACGGCGTCCGCCGCCTGGCCAAGGCCGCGGGGCGCCGAGAGCGTCACCCGCTGGCCCTCGGCGAGCACCGCCTCGAAACGGACGGCCGGAGCCGCCGCGCGGGGCGCCAGGGTGACGACGACCCGGTAGCCCTCGGAGTCCGGCGTGTAGTAGGCGACGCCCGCGAGCGTGCCGAGATCGACGCTCTGCGCCCGGGCGGGCTTCAGGCCCTCGGCATTCGCCGTGCCGGCGGCGAGGAGGGCGGCGGCGGCGAGAATCATGGTCCGGATGGTCATGGTCTGCGTGTCTTTCTGCTGTGCAAGGTGTCCATCGCCCTTGCCTGTGAGGCGAATATGCTTTGCACTGCAGCATGGATCAAACCGATTGGATCGGTAATGACTATTGATCACGTCGATCTCGCCAGCGTCGATCTCAACCTCCTCGTGGCCCTCGACGCCCTGCTCGCCGAGCGCAGCGTCACCCGCGCCGCGGCCCGGATCGGCCTCGGGCAATCGGCCATGAGCAGCGCGCTCGGGCGGCTTCGCGCGCTGTTCGACGACGAGCTTCTCACCCGCGCGCCCGAGGGCATGCGCCCGACGCCGCGGGCGATGGCGCTGGCCGAGCCCGTGCGCACGGCGCTCCGCCAGATCCAGGCGCTGGTCCGCCGCGACGACAGCTTCGACCCCGCCACCGTCGAGCGCGTCTTCACGATCAGCCTGCCGGACAGCGTCGAGGTCCTGCTCGGCCCCCGCCTGCTCGCGCATCTGCGGGCCGAGGCGCCGGGGGTGCGGCTCCTGTTGCGCACGATCGACCGCGCCCGCATCCTCGCCGAGCTCGACGCGGATCAGGTCGATCTCGGCATCGGCCTGTTCACGGAGGGGCAGGCGCACCACAAGATGCGGCTCCTGCACCGGGACCGCTACGTCTGCCTGTTCAACCCGGCCCGCGTCGGGCTCGAGGCGCCGATCTCGCTTCAGGATTACGTGCGCTTCCCGCACATCCTGACGAGCCTGCGCGGGACCGCGCACGGGGTGGTCGACGACGCGCTGGCCAGGATCGGCCTCAGCCGGACGATCGCCGTGACGACGCCGAGCTTCGTCGCCGTCCCCTTCCTCGTGCGCGACGCGCCGGTCATCGCCACGATGCACGCGCGGGTGGCGCATTTCTTCGCCGGGACCCTGGGCCTCAGCGTCAGCCCGGCGCCGGTGGCGCTCGACGACGTGGCGATCGCGATGCTCTGGCACGCCTCCTACGACGCCGACCCGGCCCATGCCTGGCTGCGCCGGACCCTGCTGCGGCTGGCCTCCGAGGTCGAGAACTCCGATCCGAGCGGGCGGGACGGCGCGATCGGCCTCGGATCGGCGAACGACGGGGCCGGCCGGCCGGGCGGGGCGTAGGCGCCCGGCGCTCTACCGGCGGTCGAGGTCGGCCGCGAGCCGTTCGGCCAGGGCCGGCCCGTCGCCGGAGAGAAGCAGGACCTTGAGGCGCGCGGTCTCGCCCGACAGGATCGCGATGTCGGAGCGGCGCATCCGCAGCCTCTTGGCGAGGAGGGCGACGAGGGCGGCGTTGGCCGCCCCCTCCAGCGGCGCTGCCGCGACCCGGACCTGGAGCACCGACCGGCCGTCGGCCCCGACGCCCACGCTATCGATGCCGTCGCGGCCGCCGCGGGGCGTCAGGCGCACGCCGAGCCGCAGCCCCTCGGCCTCGAGGGTCCAGGGGCGGGTCGGGGCGGGCGCGGGCGGCATCGAGGCGTGTTTACACGCCACCCGGCCTCCGGCATCAAGCCGGAGGGCGCCCGGGGCGAGGACAGCCATGGATTCGGGTCAGACCACCCTCGACGTGCCGCGGCGGTTCCCGGATGGCCCGCGGCCCCGGCCGCCGGTGCCCGAGCCACCGGCCCACGAGCTCTCGCTGCCCGCCTATCTCGCCGCCCTGCGCCGGAACGCCCTCGCGGCGTGGCCGCAGCGCACCTACGACGAGCCGATCGTCCACCGCCGGCTCCTGGGGCGCCGCAGCTTCATCGTGAGCGACCCGGACGCGATCCGGCACGTCCTCATCGACAACCAAGCGGCCTATGCGCGCACGCGCGCCTCGGTGCGCATCCTGCGCCCCGTCCTCGGCGACGGTCTCCTGATCAGCGAGGGGGCGGCCTGGCGCCATCAGCGCCGCACGCTCGCCCCGGCCTTCACGCCGCGGGCGGTGGAGGACCTCGTGCCGCACATCGACGGCGCGGTCGACGCGGCCGCCACGCGGCTCGAGGCGGAGGCCGCGCGCGGACCCGTCGCGCTGTTCCCGGCGCTGCACGCGCTGGCCCTCGAGATCGCGGGCCGCACCATGTTCTCGGTCGGCATGGAGACGGACGGTGCGGCTCTCCGCTCCTTCGTGGCGGAATACGCCGAGCGGATGGGGCGGCCCCATCTCCTCGACATGCTGCTGCCGCTCTCCTGGCCGGGGCCCCTCGACCTCGCCCGGGTCCGGTTCCGGCGCCGCTGGATCCCGTTCCTCGACCGGATCATCGCCCGCCGGGCGGCCGACCCTGCGCCGCACGCCGCGCGCGACCTGCTCGATCTCCTCGTGACGGCCAGGGATCCGGAGACCGGACGGTCCTTCGACCAGGACCAGCTCCGCGATCAGGTCGCCACCATGATCCTGGCCGGGCACGAGACCACGGCCGCCGCGCTCCTCTGGGCGAGCTACCTGCTCGCGCTCGCACCCGACATCCAGGACGCGGTCGCCGCGGAAGCGCGCGAGGCCGGCAAGGGCCTCGGGAGCGGGTACGAGCGGAGGCTGCCGCTGACGCGCGCCGTCGTCGACGAGACCCTGCGCCTCTATCCGCCCGCCTTCGTCCTCGCCCGCGCCGCCCGCGCGGCGGACACGCTCGGCGGGCACCGGATCGAGCCGGGCGACATCGTGATGATCTCGCCCTGGGTGCTGCACCGGCACCGGCGGCTCTGGCGCGACCCGGACATCTTCGATCCGGCGCGCTTCCTGCCGGGTGCGGCCCCGCCCCCGCGCTTCGCCTACCTGCCGTTCGGGGCAGGCCCGCGCGTCTGCATCGGCGCCCATTTCGCCCTGCTGGAGGCCACGCTCGCGCTCGCGCGCCTCGTCGGCCGCTTCCGCATCAGCCTGCCCGCGGGGGCGGCGATCCATCCGGCGGCGATCGTGACGACGCAGCCCGACGACCCGCCGGCCTTCACGCTGACGCCGCGGTGAGCCGGCCGGTTCAGCTCTCCACGAGCGCCCGCTGCACGACCTCCGGCTCCCGGCGGATCACCGTGAGGTAGGCGCGGGTCGAGCTGTCCGGGCTGGCGCGACCCTGCTCCAGATCCCTCAGCGTTCCGATGGGAAAGCCGAAACGGTGGGCGAACTCGGCCTGCGTCAAGCCAAGGCCGGTACGGATCGCGCGCACGTCGATCTTGGGGGGGACATGGACGCGGTAGGTTGCGGGGTCAGCCTCGCCTCGCGCTATCGCGAGCGCCTGCTCGGCGGATTCGATCGGACCTTTTCCGAACGCGGTCATGGGCCGCTCCTCCAGAGGTCTCGTCAGGGCTCAGCGCAACCGCGGATCCCGCGCCCGGCGCCTGACCCCCTCACGATACGCCTCCGCCGGCGTGGCCAGCACCGCCCGCAGGGCGTTGCGGTCAGCCTGACTGAGATCCGCCCGCTGCCTCTTGCTGCCTCTTGGAGACGAGCCTCAGGAGGAACACCGGTACGTCCTCGGCCGCGTCGAACGTGATCACGCGGTCGCCGCCGGACTTGCCCTGGTTTCGGCCGGCCACCCGCAGCTTGCGTGCGCCGCCGGTTCCGACGATCGCGTCGCCGGCGTGTGGGTCGGCAGCGATGGTCGAGACGATCGCGGCAAGCTCCTCGTCCGTAACACCCGCCGCCTTCGCATCCGCGAGGAAGAGGGGCGTCTGGATGACGGTCTGCACCTCACACAAAGTACGGACTACCCGTACCAAGACAAGCGGCAGCGCGCGACCCGTGTGGATGCCGCGGCCTGATCAGGCCGCGGCGAGCTTGGTCTTGGCCGCCGACTCGATCAGGCCGGTCAGCTTGGCGGCCGCGGGCAGCGGCAGCTCGATGTCGACGCCCAGCGTCGAGACGCCCTCGCCGCGCTCCACCGTGATCGAGACCTTGTCCCGCTCGATCGCGACATGCTTGGCGATGACGGCGAGGATCTCCTCGCGCAGCGTCACGACGAGGTCGGAACGCCCGTTGTCGGCCCGCTCGTGAGCGATGATGAGCTGCAGGCGCTCGCGGGCCACCGGCGCGGAGCCGCGCCGGGAGAAGAGGCTGAGTAGGCTCATGCCGCCCTCCGTGTGAAGATCTTGCCGAGGAAGGACTTGCGCTCGCTGGGCACGCTCATCGGCACGGTCTCGCCGTTC
>NZ_JAVDVV010000032.1:0-66040 GCF_031457035.1 Methylobacterium sp. BE186 | reverse complement strand
TGGAGCGGCGCCTGCTGGTCTGGATCTGGGCCCGCCCCCTCGTCGACTGGGCCCGCCTCACCCTCTGGCACTGGATCCCCTGAACCAAAACGATGACCGGAGCGGCGACCGCATCGCCGGCGATGAGAACGAGGACCACTCGATGAGACGCCCCAGCCTGCCGCTCCTCTCAGGGCTGCTCCTTCTCGCGGCGCCGCTCGGCGCGGGCGCCGCGCCGGCCCCGAAGGTCGCGGGCCTCAAGGTCGATTGCGTGGTCGAGCCCGCCCAGAAGCTCAAGATCGGCAGCGCCACCGTCGGCATCCTCAAGAGCGTGCCGGTCAATCGCGGCGACACCGTCAAGGCCGGCGACGTCATCGCCCGCCTCGACGCCAGCGTCGAGGAGGCCAACGTGGCGCTGGCCAAGGCCCAGGCCGAGTCCTCCGCCGGCATCGAGGCGCAGCGCACCCGGGTCGAGCTGTACAAGCGTCGCCAGGACCGGCAGAGCCAGCTCGCCAAGGGCATCGTCACGCAGGAGAAGCTCGATCAGGTCGAGGCCGATTACGAGATCGGCAAGCGCGATCTGCAGACCGAGATCCTCAAGCACGACCTCGCGGGAATCGAGCTGCAGCGGGCGCAGGCGCAGCTGGAGCTGCGGCTGATCCGCAGCCCGATCACCGGCCTCGTGACCGAGCGGCTGATGGCGGCGGGCGAGTTCGCGCGCCAGGACAGCGCGATCTACACCCTGGTGCAGCTCGACCCGCTCTACGTGGAGGCCTACCTGCCGGTGCCGCGCTGGGGCGAGGTGGGGCTTGGCCAAGCGGCGACGGTGGTGCTCGACGAGCCGATCGGCGGCAGCTACCAAGCGAAGGTGACGGTGGTGGACCACGTCTTCGACGCGGCGAGCGGCACGTTCGGAGTGCGCCTGGAGCTGCCGAACCCGGGCCACAAGCTTCCGGGCGGCCAGCGCTGCAAGGTCAGCTTCCCGCTGCCGCCCGCAAGCCCGGTCGCCACGGCCCTTCCCCCCCTCGACCGGTGACGACGACCGACGGCGCCCGCGGGAGGAGCGGGCGCCTCCGCGCGATCAAAGCCCCGCGCAAGCCATAGCGCCTAATCCCTCCCGGACGGCGGCCTCGTCCGCACGGCGTCGCGACGCGGGGGAATCATGGGCGTCTTCATCGGCCTCGTCATCGCGATCGGCTGCATGCTCGGCGGCTTCGTCGCCATGGGCGGCCACCTGATCGTGATCTGGCAGCCCTGGGAATTCGTCATCATCGGCGGCATGGCGGCCGGGACCCTTGTGATGGCCAACCCGATGAAGACCGTGGTCGATTCCGGCAAGGCGACCCTGGAGGCGGTCACCGACAAGGTGCCGAAGCGCAAGGACTACCTCGCGCTGCTCGGCCTCCTGCACGCCCTGATGCGCGAGTTGAAGACCAAGCCCCGCAACGAGGTCGAGACGCATTTCGACGATCCAGGCAATTCCGAGATCTTCAAGAACTATCCGGACATCACCAAGAACCAGGATCTGGTGCTGTTCATCTGTGACTATTGCCGCCTGATCCTGATCGGCAACGCCCGCTCGCACGAGATCGAGGCGCTGATGGAGGAGGAGATCGGCACCCACAGGAAGAGCGCGCTGAAGCCCTACGGCGCGGTGAACACGGTGGCCGAGGCGCTGCCCGCCCTCGGCATCGTCGCGGCGGTGCTCGGCATCGTGAAGGCGATGGGGGCCCTCGACCAATCTCCGCAGATCCTCGGCGGGCTCATCGGCGCCGCGCTCGTGGGCACCTTCTTCGGCGTCTTCGCCTCCTACGGCGTGCTCGCTCCCCTCGCCATCAAGATCAAGGGCGTCCGCGAGAAGCAATGCGCGGTCTTCACCATCGTCAAGCAGAGCCTGATCGCCTACATGAACGGGGCCCTGCCCCAGGTCGCGGTGGAGCACGGGCGCAAGGGCATCGCGGGGGCCGACCGGCCGACCATCGACGAGGTCGAGGCAGCCACCGTTCCCGGCGCCCGGGCGGAGGCGGCCTGAGATGGACGCGCCCGCCGAGAGCACGGCCCCGCCTCCCGTCGACATCCGCGCCCGCATCCAGGAGGCGGCCGGCCTGTCCCTCGACAGGCTGCCGATGCTCCACGTCATCTTCGACCGGCTCGCCACCGCCTGCGGCGACGCGCTGAAGCACCTTGCCGCCTCGACGATCTTCTACTCGCTCTCGGGCGTCGAAGGCGGGCGCTTCGGCGAGTTCCTGGACGCCTACGACGCCAATGCGGTCGTGAGCATCTTCCACGCCCCCGAATGGGACGGGCACGTCCTCGTCGGGTTCGACCGGGACTTCATCTTCACGATGGTCGAGGTCCTGTTCGGGGCCGACGGCTCGGAACAGCCGGTCGAGGACGAGCGGACCTTCTCGGCGATCGAGCTGACCATCGCCCGGATGATCTTCGAGCAGGTCGGCAAGGCCCTCGAATCCTCCTTCGGCCTCGTCTCGCGGACCCCGTTCCGCCTGGAGCGGATGGAGACCCGCATGGAATTCGCCGTCATCGGGCGGCGCGGCAACAAGGCGGTGCAGGCGAAGTTCCTGCTCCAGGCGCTGAACCGCGGCGGCGAGATGTTCCTCGTGATCCCGCAGACGGTGCTCAACCCACTGCGGCCGGGCCTCGCCAAGGTGCTGACCGGAGAATCCGCGGCCCGCGACCCGCGCTGGACGCAGCAGATCGCCGCCGAGGTGCAGAAGACCGAGGTGCACCTGCGCGCGGTGCTGGAGGAGCGCCACCTGACGCTCGGCGAGATCGCCGGCCTCAAGGTCGGCCAGGTGATCGCCCTCGACGCGACCCCCTCCACCCGGATCAAGCTCGAGGGCAACGACCGTCCGCTGTTCTGGTGCCACGCGGGCCAGTCGCAGGGCGCCTACGTGCTGCGGGTCGACGAAGTGATCAATCAGGACAAGGACGAGGGCGTGCATGGCCTCCTGGATTGACGGCGTCCTGCTCACGGCCCTCATCGCCACCAGCGCCTGCGTGGTGCCGATGTACCTCAAGCTGAAGCGGCTGGACCGGGCCCAGGCCGCCTACGGCCGAGCCATGGCCCAGTCCGGCGACGCGCTCGTGAGCGCGGGCGACGCAGTGCGGAGCTTCGCGAGCGAGGGCCGCGAGGTGCTCGAGGCCCTGAGCCTTAAGATCGAAGAGGCGCGCGGCGCGCTGGCCGAGCTGGAGGCGTCCCGTCGCGCCCTCCTCGCCGCGCGCGGCGAGAGGGGGGTGTGAGGAGCCGCGACAGCCTCGGGCCAGCCAGCCTCGCTAGACCCGTGATCCGACCCCAGGCCGCGACCCCGAGCCCCCGATGAGCAGCAGCCCCTTTCCCGACACCGCCCCCGTCGCGGGTCCGCAGGTCGGCGACGGCCGCAATCTCGATTCGATATTGCGGATCCCCGTCCTCGTGCAGGTGGTGCTCGGCTCCGCGACGATGCCGGTCGCGAACCTGATGAAGCTCGGGCGCGGCGCCATCGTCCCCCTCGACCACCGGGTCGGCGAGCCCGTCGACGTGATGGTCAACGGCCGGGTGATCGCGCGGGGCGAGATCGTCATCGTCGAGGAGGACAATTCCCGCTTCGGCGTCTCGCTGACCGAGGTCGTCGGCCCCGCCGATTCCGACCAGAACGGCTGAGGCGGCGACGGTGGTTGCGCCCCCTCCGGCGGTGCGCGGCCCGCGGCCGCTCAACCCGGTCGATCAGGTCGCGACGCTGCTGCTCGCCATGGGCAAGCCGGCGGCCGGGCGCCTGCTGAAGTATTTCGAGCCGGACGAGCTGAAGCGCATCACCCGCTCGGCCATGCATCTCGGTGCGGTGAGTCCGAACCAGCTCGACGACGTGGTCGAGATCTTCTCGGAAGAGTTCTCGAACGGCGCGAGCCTCGTCGGCACCGCGCAGGAGGTCGAGAAGCTCCTCACGGGGCTCCTCCCGGCCGACCAGATCGCCGATATCCTGGCCGAGGTGCGCGGCAATGCCGCCCGTTCGGTCTGGGAGCGGATGGGCACGGTCTCGGAGAGCGTGCTCGCGAGCTACCTCGTCAAGGAGCACCCGCAGACGGCGGCGCTCATCCTGTCCCGCGTCAAGCCCGCCACCGCCGCCAAGGTCATGGGCCACCTGCCCGGCCCTCTGCGCAACACGGTGATGCGGCGGATGCTGAGCTTCAAGCCGATCATCGACGAGATCCTGCAGAGCGTCGAGAAGACCCTGCACGAGGATTTCATGATCAACGGCTCGCGCAATTCCGGCGCCGACACGCACGCCAAGATGGCCGACATCATCAACAAGATGGACCGCGCCCAGATGGACGACGTGCTCTCGAGCTTGGCCGAGACGCGGCCGAAATCGGTCGAGACCCTGAAGGGCCTGCTCTTCACCTTCGACGACATCGTCAAGCTCGCGCCGCGGGCCCGCACCACCCTGTTCGACGCAGTTCCGAACGACCGCCTCGTGCTCGCGCTGAAGGGCACGGACGCGGAGTTCCGCGGCGTGATCCTCGGTGCTCTCTCGGCCCGCGTCCGCCGCATGGTCGAGCACGAGCTGAACGGCGGCGAGCCGGCGGCGCAGAAGGACGTTCTGGAGGCGCGGCGGAGCATCACCGATCTCGCCATGGAGATGGCGGGGCGGGGCGAGATCGAGATCAATCCCGGGGGCGAGGATGAAGCGCTCATCCGCTGAGACGACCTGCGATCCGACGACCCGGGCCGACCATGGCTGAGGATTCCGACCCGGAGAGCAGGACCGAGGCCGCGACCGACCGGCGCGTGCGGGAAGCGATCGAGAAGGGGGACGTGCCCTTCTCGCGGGAGGCCCCGACCTTCGCGGCGATCCTGGGGCTCCTCGTCTCGCTGAGCCTCGTCGTGCGGGGACAGGCGGCGCAGATCGCTCGCGATCTCTCCGCACTCTTCGACCATCCGCGCGGCTTCGCCCTCGAATCCGCGGGCGACGTGCAGGGCCTGCTGCAGGCGGTCGGCCTCTCGGCCGGGCGGTTCCTGCTGCCGATCCTCCTGATCCTGTCGGGCTTCGGGCTCGCCGCCTCCCTGCTCCAGAACGTGCCGCGGATGGTCGGCGAACGGATCCGGCCGAAATGGAGGAACGTCTCGCCCGCCGCCGGCTGGAGCCGGATCTTCGGCCGGTCTGGACAAGTCGAGTTCCTGAAATCCCTCCTTAAAGTCTTCGCAGTCAGTCTCGTCGTCCTCCTCATCCTGCGCTCGGAGCGGCTGAAGGCCGTCAATGCCATGTATGTCGATCCGAGCCAGCTCCCCGAACTGATCCTTACCCTGTCGATCCGCCTCGTCTCGGCGGTGAGCATCGCCACCATCGTGATCGTGGCAGGCGACCTCGTCTGGGCACGCCTGCGCTGGCAGCGCTCGCTCCGGATGTCGCGCCAGGAGATCAAGGACGAGATGAAGCAGGTGGAGGGCGACCCGGGCGTGAAGGCGCGCCTGCGCTCGCTGGCCCAGGACCGCTCGCGCAATCGCATGCTCGCCTCGGTGAGCCGGGCGAGCGTCGTCATCGCCAACCCGACCCATTTCGCCGTGGCCCTGCGCTACGAGCCCACCGAGAACCCGGCGCCCCTGGTGCTGGCCAAGGGCAAGGACCTGATCGCGCTGCGAATCCGCGAGATCGCCGAGGAACACGGCATCGCCGTGATCGAGGACAAGCCTCTCGCAAGATCGCTGTACGAGGCTGTGCAGGTCGACCGGACGATCCCCGCGGAATTCTACCGCGCCGTGGCGCAGATCCTGTTCTTCCTGTTCGCGAGGCCCCGATGAGTTCTGCGGTCCACGATTTCGCGGCCGGCCCCCCGGTCCCGGCCGAGCAGATCGCGGCGGCCGAGGAAGTCTTCGCCACCGAGATCCGGGACTTCATCGCCGAATTGTGCCTCCTCGACGGGGGCCTCCTCGTCGGCTGGGTCCGCACCGAGCGCCACGCCAACATCGCCGACCTCGTCTCGTCCTCCGCCGAGCCGTACTTCAAGGAGGCAACGCTCGCCTACGCCGATGCGGCCGACATGCGCCTCGACTGGGGGCGGTCGCTTCAGGTGGTGCTCGACATGGAATTCGTGACGAAGCCCGTCACGGTCTTCTTCAAGCTCGTCCTCGACGGCTACTTCGTCGGCGTGGCGATCCAGCGGATCCTGGCCGAGCACGGCCCGCCGCTCTGCCTCGACCGCTTCGCCCGCGCCCTCTCGGACGCCCGCCACCTGCCTGCCCGGGCGTGAGTGCCTCCGCCTCGGGACAGTTGCCGGAATCGGGCGGCGCTCGGCCTCTCAGCGGACGCTCCCGTCGAGGAGGCGGCCGCCGAGGAGGCCGTTGAGGCCGATCACGAGAAGAACCGCGCAGGCATGCACCGCGAGGTCCGTGGCGGTGGCGTCGTGCGGGTGCAGCGGCACCAGGAGCGCAGCGGCGCCCGCCGCGGCCGCGAGCCCGGCGAGCGCCGCGGTCAGATTGGGGCGCAGCGGGCAGGCGCGCCGCAGCATCAGGACGAGGAGCGCCGAGAGCGGCAGCGACACGGCCATCAGGAACACGAAGCAGCCCCGCATCTCCTCCCCGCCCGCGATGCCGGAGGCGGGGGCGAGCCACGCGCGAAGGCAGCCGAGCCCGCTCGCCCCGAGCCAGAGCGCGAGGGCCGGCAGCGGGAGCCACGCCCAGGCCCGTGACCGTCCCGGCACGCTGGTCTGGAAGGCGGCGACGGCGGCGGCCGCCGCCGTGAGCACCGCTCCGAAAGCGGAGAGCCGCAGGTCCGGCACGCTGAGGCGGACATGGAGCGCGGACATGTCCGCGAAGGGCAGGACGAGAAGGCCGAGGGCGAGCGCGGCCACGCACCAGAGGAACGCTCTGCGTCCCGGCGGCCCGAGCCGCCGAACCGGCGCGAGGCGGCCCGCGAGATCCTCGACGAGGCGTTCGTGGCGGTCGGGTTCAGACATCGCGGCCGTCCTTGTCCGAGGTCAGGGCGGCACGCAGGGCCTTGAGGGCGCGATGCAGGTTCACCTTGAGAGCTCCCTTGCTCCGGCCGGTGAGGGCGGCGGTCTCCGCCAGGGAGCGCTCGGCGAGGGCGAGGTGCTCGACCGCCTGCCGCTGTCCGGCCGGCAGCCTCGCCACGGCGCGGGCGAGCCTGGCCTCGCGCTCTCGCGCCTCCTGGGCGTCCTCGAGGGCTTGCCCCGGTTCCGATCCGGCATCGACCTGATCCTCGAGGGCGGCTGGATCATGCACCTCCCGAGGTCGGCGGCCATGGCGGCGCAGGGCATCGACCGAGCGCCGCTGCGCGATGGCGCGAAGCCAGGGTAGGAAGGGCCGGGCCGGATCGTAGGTCGCTCGCGCCCGGTGGACCGTCAGCAACGTCTCCTGCACGACGTCGTCCACGGCAGCGCCTCGAACCCCCTGCCTGCGCGCGATGCCTGCGATCATGGGTACGCAGGCCCGCAGCACGTGGCTATAGGCTGCCGCGTCTCCGTCCTGCGCCGCCCGCATGGCCGCGGAGAGATGCGCCTCGCCGGGTCCTGTCGCGTGTCGAGCTGGCATGGCAGGCAGCGCATCCGTCCGGGGCGCCGACGGCCCCGGCATCGGGAACGGGTGTGCGAGTGCGGCCATCGTCCGCCTCCCGAGCGCCGCAGGCTACTTCTTCATCCTGTCCTTGGCCATGCCGCCCTTCTCCACCGAACCTGCATGCGGTTCGTACTCGTGCATCGTGCCCTGCTTCGCGGAGCCCTCGGGACGGAGGCCGTTCGACCGGGATTCCATCGCGCGGGAATGCTGGCCACCGCCGTCCGCGGTGATGGCCGGGGACGCGATGACGGCCGCCGACAGGAGGAAGGCCGAGGCGGTGCGGACGAGGCTGCCCATGTGATCTCTCCCCTTTCGAGCGCGCCCGCTTCGGGACCGCTGCGGGAAGGCTTTCGGCGCCGGGTGGCCACTGGTTACGCCGGGGGGCAAGATCGTCAGGACGAGCCGACGAGGTCCCCGGACGGGCGGACCTGGGCCCGCGGCGGAGGCGCGAGGCCCGCCCGTCCGCGTGTGCTCGCCACCAGCAGCGAGCACCGACGAAGAAGTCATTCAACCTTCGAATGCATTATTAGACAAATACTACCTCTTCTTTCCAGCGAGTCCGGCGGACCGAGCCCTTTATCTCACACCGGTCTGGCATTCGCGGAATCTACGTAGAGGCGACGGGTTCGCCCACCTCCAGGGCGTTGACCGAAGCGGGCGACATCGCCATGGATCTTCCCGGTGAAAATTGAAATACAGGTCATGTTTTCGACTCGAGAACTGCCCTTTTTTGAGAGTTTTTCTCTCAAAATTTATTGTTTATGAGAGATATTTGTTCAAAATCTTGCGCTCGCGCGTGAGGATCGGCACCGGACGGGGACTGATCAGATGTATTTCTTGGTCGACGCCAGGGAATCCGTGAATGCGGGCTACAGAGCGAGCTTCGAGCGCGAGGGCGTCTCCTCCTTCGGCCTGACCCCGGATGAGTTCTCGAGTTGGATCGCGGCAGCCTCCTCGGGCGACATCGACGCGATCCAGGGCTTCCTGCTGGGCGATTTCGAGGACCGCGCGCGCTGCGCGAGCTTCATCCGCCGGCACTCCCGGGCACCGATCATCGCGCTCTCGGACGTGCGCTCCCTGGAACAGACGCTGGTGCTGTTCGATGCGGGCATCGATGACGTGCTGCCCAAACCCGTCCACGTCCGGGAGATCCTCGCCCGCTCCGAAGCGATCTGGCGCCGGGTGAACGGCGGAATGCCCCAGGCAGGCGAGACGGCGCGGGACGCCGAGCGCCTGAAGGTCTTCTGCGACGGGCGCGATCCCGAGATCGACGGCGTGCCGCTGCCGCTGCCGCGGCGCGAGCGGCACATCCTCGAATATCTCGTGCGCAACCGCGGGCGCCGGCTCACCAAGAGCCAGGTCTTCAACGTGGTCTACGGCGTCTACAGCAACGGCGTCGAGGAGAGCGTGGTCGAGGGACACGTGAGCAAGCTGCGCAAGAAGCTCAGCCAGCGCCTCGGCTACGATCCGATCGAGGCCAAGCGCTACATCGGCTATACCTTTGTCGGCTGACCTCTACCGGCAGAAGGCCCGCGCGCCCGGCGTCCAATTGCCGAAGCCGGTCGCCACCATGTTGGTGATGACCCGGCAGACGTAGACCTTCTGGGCCGGGTTGTTGTTCGGGCCGGCATGGTAGCGCGCGACCGCGAGCGTCCAGCTCCCCTCCCGCTCCTTCAGCTCTTTCAGGAAGCGCGTCGCATATTCCACGTTCTGGCGCGGGTCGATCATCGCCTCGATCGAGCCGAACTTCTCCCGGTGATAGTGGTGGTTGATCTGCATGCAACCGAGGTCCACGAGCCGCACGCCCTCGGCCTGCGCCCGGACGAGGCGCTGCATCACATCCGCCGCGCTCGTGCCGAAATAAGCCTTGCCGGCGATGTTCATGGCGAAGGGCTGAAGCGAACCGCGCTTGCCGCTCTCGGTCAGCCCCACGGCGTAGAGCATGCCGAGCGGCACCCCATGCTTGGCGGCCGCCTGCGCCATCTGCTGCTCGCAGATATTCGCCGCGGCCGGAGCGACGGCACTACAGGTACAGGCCGCCGCGATCACGCTCGCCAGGATGGTTCTCATGTCCCTCGTCCCGGCGTCCGGCCGGCCCCTCGTCCCTCGCCGACGGCCGGCGACCGGCTGGCTGATCGGGCGTCGATCTGCCCGCATTCTGTCCATCGGCCATTGCCGGGAAGGTCGATCCCTGCCCCTGCGACTGGCTTGGAAGTTGGCTCTGCCCGCGCCCGGGCTGGGACATCTCGGCCCCACCCGCCTGGATGGTGAGGAGATCCGTCTGATAGCCGGCCCCGCGCAGGAGTTCGGCGAGCCGGTGCTCGTCCTTGCGCAGCAGAACGGCCGTCTCCTCACGGCTCGCCTGCAGTTCCAGGGCGAGGCGACCGTCCTGCAGGCGCATCCGGATCAGGACCGAGCCGAGGTCGTCGGGCTTGAGCTGTAGGGTCAGGAGCCGCGTCGGGCCCTCCGTCCGACCCGTCCCGGGCATTGCTGCAGGCTCGCCGGCGCGCTCGGGCGGCGCGACGGCGTCCACGATCTGCCGAAGCGTGTCCGCGGGCAGGGCCGAGGGTACGGCGCCCATGGAGCCGGGCGCGGCGGCCGTTGCCGGCTCGACTTCCCGCCCCTCGCCCCGCGGGCCGGCTCCTGCGGTGCCCGTCTCGGGCAGGGCCGTCCGCGGCCGCTCACCGGCCGTCTCCAACCCGGTGGCGGGGGACCGAACGGGGCTCGCCGCCCGCGGATTCTCCGCGGGGCGCGCCCGGACGGTGCGCACCGGAGGCTCCCCGATGCCTTCCACCGGATCCGCGCCGTCCTCCCGCTCTGCGTTGGAACCGGCTGCGGGCTGCGCGCTCGGGGCACCGCCCGCTCCTTGCGAGGGCGTCGCCGTCCCCGCTCGGGCGACGGCCCCCGGGACCTGCGGATCCGTGCGGGCCAATTCGGCAGGAAGGACCGGTTCGCCGATCGCCGCCTCGCTCGGCAGCGGCCCCGCGACCGGCGGTGTGGCCGGCGCAGCCTGCTTCATCGGACCGACCACGCGGACCGGCGCGAAATGCGTCTCACGCGCGACCACCGATACGGGCACCCGGTCGCCGAGGAGGGGCAGGCCGACGATGGTCGTCCCCGCCGCCCGCTCCATCAGGCGGGTGAAGTCGCCCGCCGCGGGGGCGAGGGCTGGGACAGTCGGCGCCGCCTCTTCCAGGGACGCCCCGGGAGCGGCCCGCACGAGGAGCGCACGCAGCACGGCGCGCGCAGCCGGCGTGCGTGGTTCGGCGTCCTCTCCGGCTTGGTCCGCCTGAGGCATGGGCAGGAGCGCGAGCAGGGCGGCTGTGGCGTCCGGCAGCGGCGCATCCGGTGGGATCGTCCCGGCAGCGGGCTCCTCCGGCCGGTCCGGCCCGGTCTGGCCGAGCACGTCGGCCATGCCCCGGCCCTCCGCCAGATCCCCGAGCATCGCCTCGAAGGCGGCGACGTCGCCCTGACCGGCCTCGGGCGAGGGCCGGCCGGAAGCGGAATCCGGGCGTTGCCGGATGCCGGGGAGCATCGTGTCGAGGGGCGTCACCGGTCGCTCCCATTCATCAACTGGTCGATGCGTGCGACCGCGGCCTGCGCGCGGGCGATCGAGGCGGGATCGGGCGACCTGCGCGGCCCCGCATTCTCGGCAGGCTCGGGCCGCTTGGGGGAGTCGGCAGCGGGCGTGCGGATCTGCGCCGCGGTGGAGAGCGCGGCGTCGAGGAGGGCGACGTCGCCCTCCGGCAGGAGATTGCGCTCGATTCCGCGCAGGGCCTCCTGCCCCTCCTCGAAGCGGCCCTCCGCGACGATCAGGGCGGCACCGCGATAGAGGCGGGCCTGTGCGGCGGCCGACGAATCGGGGCCGGCGAGGCCCGCGGCGCGCTCGGCGGCGAAGATCGCGGTCTCGCGGCGGCCCTGCTCGAGCCCGGCGCGGGCCACGAGGAGGTAGAGGTCGCGTCGCCCCTCGGGCTCGATCTCGTCGAGCATCCGCTCGAGGCGCGCCACGCGGGCCTCGTCGCTGCCGAAATCGAGGCGGGTCAGGGACGCGGCGAAGCGCTGACGGAAATTCCCCGCATAGACCGAGCGGCGGAAGCGGCGCAGGTACTGGATCGACAGGGCCTCGAAGCGCTGGGCATCGCCCCCTTGAGCCAGGACGAAGATCTCGCGGCGCAGGGCCCCCTCCTCCACGAGCGTGCCGGGGGCGAGGAGGCGGGCAAGGTCGAGAAGCTCGATGGCCTGCCGAGGCGACTCGCGAACGGCGAGCGCGGCCTGCGTCAGGGCGAGCTGCCCGGCGAGCCCCGGGCTCATCGTGCGCGCGTCGTAGCGGGCGAGCTGGGCGCGGGCCTCCCCCTCGCGTCCGTCGAGATAGGCGATCGACCCGAGGACGAGGCCGGTCTCGCTCTCGGCCGCCGTGCCGCCTTCGAGGATCCCGCGCAGAACGCGCGGGCCGCCGCCCGCCAGCGCGAAGGTCACCGCCGCGCGCAGGTTCTCGGGGGCGGCCCAGGTGCCCGGCTCCAGGGCGAGCAGGCGCTCCTCGATGTGCCCGAGAAGCTGGCGCTGGGCGAGATGCGCCTGTGTGGAGCCCTTCGCGATCCGGTCCTGCAGGAGCTGGAGGGTCCGGACCAGCTCGACCGGCAGGCCCCGGGGTCCGACGGGCAGCGGCTCGACGGGCGCCGCCGGAGCGCCGTGCCCGTCGCCGGCCGCCGAGGCCGGCACGGCCAGCAGGAGAGCCGAGAGAAGGGCGGCGAGCCGCGGGTCTGGGCGCGCCCTCATTCCGGCTGCGCCCGCAGCAGGATCTCGATGCGGCGGTTCTCGGCGGCCTTCGGATCGGCGGCGTTGCGGGGCTGGCGGTCGGCGTAGCCCTCGATCCGCTCGACCCGCGCCTCGTCGAGGCCGCCCCGGACCAGCATGTAGGAGGCCATCTGCGCCCGCGCCGAGGACAGGCGCCAATTGTCGTAGGTCTCGGAGCGGAAGGGGCGGCCGTCGGTATGTCCGCGCACGACGATGCGGCCGGGGCGCGCGCTCAGCACGCGCGCGATGCGCTCCAGCGCCCGCACCACCTTGGGTGAGGGCTCCGCCGAGCCGATGCCGAACATGCTGAAATTGATCTCGTCGGTGACGCTGATCAGCACGCCCTCGCCCGTGCGCCGCACCTCGACACGGGGCGCGGGCGCGGCGACGGCGAGCGGCTGAACCGCCTTGGCGATCTCCGCCTTGAGGTCGGCCATCGCGGCGGTCTCGGGCGACTTCGCGTCCGCCGCGCCCGTGCCATCCGGCGCCTTCGCGATCTCCTTCGCGGGCGGCTCCTTCGGCGGGATCGGCATCGGCTCGGCGGAGGCGAGCCTGAGGCTCGCTCCCGACCCACCCTCCTTCCTGTCCTTGGCTGCCTTGTCCCGCGGCGGGGCGGCCTGCTCGCGCACCACCTGCCCTCGCACGTCGAGGCGCGCCTCGCTCGGTGCGGGGGCCGCGGTGTTGACGGCGCCCGGCCGGTCGGTGCGGTGCCGCGGCAGGGGCTCGACCTGCCAATAGAGCGGGTCGAACGGGTCGCGGGCGGCCTCGCCGCCGCTGATGCCGGGCTGGCCTGTCTCGAGCCCGATCGCGTCCGCGCTCGCGACCTCGGCGCGCTCGGCCTCGACCGCGAGCTTGGCGAGCACTGCATAGGGGTCCTGGAACAGCGCGGATTCGCGGGCGCGGCTGCCCGGAGCGCCGGCAGCCTCGGCCCTGTCTCCCTTCGCCTCGGCCTTGCCCTCGCCCCTCGTCTCGGCCTTGCCGCCCTCGGCGCCGGGCTCGGAGGGCGTGTCGTGCGGGTCGCGCAGACCTTTTCGGTCGTGGGTGACCTCAGCGAGCTTCACCGGGTTGAAGTATTCGGCGATGGTCTGCTTCTGCTCCTTGCTCGTCGAGTTGATGAGCCACATCACGAGGAACAGGGCCATCATCGCGGTCATGAAATCGGCGAGCGCGATCTTCCAGGCCCCGCCATGGTGGCCGTCCTCGTGGTCGCCGTGACGCTTGACGATGATGATTTCGGGGTGGCCGGCCTCCGCCATCTCACGCCTCCTCGATCGCGGCCGCGAGGAGCCGCGTCCAGGCGCCGAGCTGCGTCTCGATCACCGTCTGGTCGGCGCTGACCTGCACCTCGGCCAGAGCGGCCGGCGCGAAGGCGACCGAGGCGCCGAGCGGGCCGAGCCGCGCAGCGAGCGCGTCGAGAAGATCCTGCGGCCCGCTCACCCGGATCGCGGCGTGGTGCGGATCCGCGAGCAGCCGCGCCAGGGCGGCACCGAGTTCGGCGAGGGCCCGGCGCCGCAGGGCGTCGGTGAGGACGGGCACGAGGAGCCGGGCGATCCGCTCGGTCAGCCCGGAATCCAGGGCACGCAACGCCGCCGAGAATCCGGCGGCCAGCGCCTCGGCCTCGGTCTCGGTCCAGCGGCGGCGCGCGGCCTCGAACCGGGCCGCGAAGGCTGCCTCGTCGGACGCGCGCCTCGCCTCCGCCTCGGCCCGGGCGTCGGCGAGCCCGAGGGCCCGGCCCCGCGCCTCCGCCTCGCGCAGCAGCGTCTCCCGGTCCTCCGGCGTCTCGGCCGAAGCCGGGGGCGCGGAGGCGGAACGCGGCACTCGGATCCAGGCATCGGCGAAGGTGTCGATGGCCGGGCCGGGAAGCGGAGCCGTTGGGCAGGCGGGCGCCGGACCGGGCGGTGCCGGCGGGACGGGCGCCGAGCCCGAGAAATCCGGCAGGCAGCGGGCGAGGACGGCCTGCATCAGGCGGGCTCCTCACGCATCAGCCAGCGCTTGAGGATGGCCGCGACCTGCTCCTCGTCCATCTCGATCATCTGCTCCAGCCGCTTCTGGGGCGAGCGGGCCATCTTGTCGGCCATGTCCTCGATGAGGCTCGCCATGGCGGCGGGCGCGCCGAGCTGGGGCGCATCCGCGGCGCCGGGCCCCGCGAGCGCCGCGCCGGCCTCGGGCGCGAGGCCCGCGATCGCTGCCGCGACGCCGGGCGGCAGCGCCGGGTTGCCCGGGGGCGGCGCCAGGGCCGCGCTCCCGGCCTGCGCCGCCTCCGGCACGGCGAGGATGGCGCGGAGCGCCGGCCGCAGGCCGAACCAGATCAGGAGGCCCGCCACGACGAGGATGGTGGCTGCGTTGATGAGCGTGGCCGACTGGCGCAGCATCACCTCGGAGAGGCTCAAGGGGGGGACGGGCTCCAGCGGCTGGCCGTCGTTGACGAAGCCGACGGCGGCGACCTTCACGTTGTCGCCTCGCTCCTTGCTGAAGCCTGCGGCCGAGGCGACGAGTTGCTCGATCTCGGCGATCTGCGCGTCGATCCCCGCCTTCGGGGCGTCCGGGCCGGCGAGCGCGGCGAGCCGGGCGCGGTTGACGAGCACCGCCACCGAGAGCTGCCGGATGGCGTAGCCGTCGCTCACCGTCTGGATGGTCTTCTGCGAGATCTCGAAGTTGGTGAGATCCTCCTTCTTGGAGGTCTCGCTGCTCGACTGGTCGTTGCCGTCCGAGCGGGTGCGCTGGTCGGGCAGGTTCTGCTGCGCGCTCGTCGGGCGCTGGGCGTTGCGGTTCTGGCTGTTCTCGCTCTCGCGCACCGAGCGGGTCGAGCGCTCGACCCGCTGGTCGGGATTGTAGATCGTCTCGTTGGTGCTCGTCTTGTCGGTGTTGAGGTGGGCGGCGACGCTGACCTCGAAATTGCCAAGGCCGAGATAGGGGGTCAGCGTGCGGCGGATATTGTCCTGCACCTCGCGCCCGACGACCTTCTCCAGGCTCGCCATCTTGCCGGAGGGTGCGAGGCTGTTGTCGTCGCCGGACAGGAGCAGGGTTCCGTCCGCGCCGATGACGGTGACGCGGTCGGGCTTCATGCCGGGGATCGCCGAGGCGACGAGCTGGCGGATCGCCTGCGCACCGCTGACGTCGTCGGCGGGCTCGGTGCGCACCACCACGGAGGCCGAGGGCGGCTGCTGGTCGCGCCGGAAGGAGCCGCGGTCGGGCAGAACGATGTGGACCCGGGCGGCGCGCACGCCCTTCATGCCCTGGATGGTGCGGGCGAGCTCGCCCTCGAGGGCGCGAACCCGCGTCACCTCCTGCATGAAGGAGGTCATGCCCAGCGAGCCGAGATCGTTGAACAGCTCGTAGCCCGATTTCGCGCTCTGCGGCAGGCCCTTCTCGGCGAGCAGCATCCGGGCCTGGGCGGTGTTGCCGTAGGCGACGAGCACCGCCGTGCCGTCGGCGCTGACATCGAAGGGGATGCCCGAATCCTTGAGCACGCCGCCGATGCGCGCGACGTCCTCGCGGGACAGGCCCGTGTAGAGCGGCTCCTGCGCGGGGCGGCTGAGGTAGTAGGCGCCGAGGCCCACGGCCAGGAACACGACGAGGCCGATCAGCCCCAGGGCCGCGAGCCGGCGCGGCCCCAGCTCGACGATGTTGCTCCACAGCCTCTCGGCTTGCTCGCGACCGGACATCCTGGCGCAATCCCGCGACTGGTCTGACGACGTTCTGTGAGCGTTCTCGCCGGCCAGCCTTGCGCGGGGATTGCGCGGCTCAGAAGAACGACCGCACCAGCCCGCCGACGAGCAGGTTCCAGCCGTCGATCAGGATGAAGAACAGCACCTTGAAGGGCAGCGAGATCACCGTCGGCGGCAGCATCATCATGCCCATCGACATCACGATGGTGGAGACGATCAGGTCGATCACGAGGAAGGGCAGCGCGATCAGGAAGCCGATCTCGAAGCCCCGGCGAAGCTCCGAGATCATGAAGGCGGGGATCAGGATGCGCAGATCGACCTTCTCGCCGGCCTCGGCCCTGGGAAGGGTGCGGCTCGCCAGATCCGTGAAGGTCTGCAGGTCCTTCGGGCGGACCTGCGAGGCCATGAACTCGCGGAACGGGTCGGCGATCCGGCCGAACGCCTCCTCCTCGCTGATCCGGTTCTCCTGGAGCGGCTTCACGCCCTCGTTCCAGGCCCGGTCGAAGGTGGGCGCCATGACGTAGAAGGTCATGAACAGGGACAGGCTGACGAGGAACAGGTTCGCGGGCGTGCTCTGCAGGCCGAGCCCCGAGCGCAGGAAGGAGAGCGCGACGGCGAAGCGCGTGAAGCTCGTCATCATCACGAGGAGCCCGGGCGCCAGCGACAGGACGGTGAGCAGCGCGACGAGCTGGAGGATGCGCCCGCTTGCCGCCCCGTTGCCGGGCGGCAGCAGCGCGTCGAGGCCGGGGATGCCGGTCGCGGACGGAGCGCCCTGGGCTTGGGCGCCCGTGGCGGCGAACAGGAGGGCAGCACCGAGGAGCCATCCGAGCAGGGACCGGATTCGGGGCTGCATCACTGCACCACCACCGCTTCGACGATCAGTTCCCGAACTGCGCCCTTCGTCCGCAGGGCCACGCGCTCGTTCAGGTCCTCGCGCAGGTGCTGCAGGCCGCTCGCGCCCTCGATCTGGGCCATCGAGACCGTGCGCAGATAGGCGGTGACGTCGGCACGGATCTCGGCCAGGGTGACGTCGGGATTCGGGAGGCTGCCGGCCCGGAACACGACCGAGGATTCGAGCCGGACCCAGGAATCGCCGGATTCGGCGAGGTTCGTCACCACCGAGCCGACGCTACGCAGGGCGAGGTCGCCCGTGTAGGTCAGGACCTTCACCGCCTTGTCGGCCTCGTCCCGCTTCTTGGCGTCGACGGATTTCTCGACGCTCGACAGGAGATAGACGCCGAGCGCCCCGCCCGTGCCGACCGCGACGAGGGTGACGAGGGCGAGCGCCCCGATCCAACCCCTTCCCCCCTTCTTCGGGGCCGCCTGCCTGCCGTCCGCCATCGTCGCCCACCCCCTCGCGCGCCTCAGAACGGCGCGACGGCCTCGAAGATCTGCTGGCCGACCGTCGGGCCCTGCACGTCGGTGAGGCGGCCGCGGCCGCCGTAGGAGATGCGAGCCTCGGCGATCTTGTCGTAGTCGATGGTGTTGCGCCGGGAGATGTCGCGCGGCCGGACGATGCCGGCGACGTTGAGCACCCGCACCTCGTTGTTGACCCGCACCTCCTGCGAGCCGGAAATCAGGACGTTGCCGTTCGGCAGGACCTCCGTGACGATCGCCGCCACCGAGAGGCGCAGGTTCTCCGAGCGGTCGATCGAGCCCTGGCCCTTGGTCTCGGTCCCGGAGCGGATGCCCGTGTCCGCGGTCGCGGCGTCCTTGAGACCGCTGACGCCGTAGCCGAAATCGAAGCCGAGACTCGACTTCTGGCTGCGGGAGCGCTCGCTCGCATTGTCGAATTGCGCCTTGTCGTTGATGACGATGCTGACCGTGATCACGTCGCCGACGGCCCGCGCCCGCGGATCCTGATAGAGCTCGGCGCTCGCGGGCGAGAAGGTCGAGTGGTAGCCGTGGCGCGGCCCGTAGGCGCCGAAGCTCGTCGGCAGGGGACCGCGGGGCGCCGTCAGGCCGGTGCCGATCGGGGTGAGGACCGGCGGCCGGCCGAACTCGTCGAGGCGGCTCTGGCAGGCGCCGAGGCCGACCGCGGCGAGGATGGCGAGGCCGCCCGGGACGAGGCGCGTCATCACGATCTTCCGTTGTCCTTGGGGGCAGGCGCCGGGGCGCCCTCCGCCTTGCGGCCCGTTTCGGTCATCCGCCGGGCGAGCCCGGCGGCGCGGGAGGCCTCCATCTCGGCGAGGATGGCGCTCGCCGCGCGGGCGTTGAGCTTCGTCAGGATCGCGGCGGCCGCGTCCTCCGGCATGTTGGCGAGTTGCGGCGCCGCCGCGTCCGGCTTCATCTTGGCGTAGACGGCGACGATCCCGGCATCCGCCTGGGCCAGGAAGTCGTTGCGGCGCCGCAGCCACGTCTCGTACTCGGCGCGCTTCTCCTCCAGGCGCTGGATGCGCTCCTCGACCTGGCGCTCCAGGGCGGCGAGCTGCTCCTTCTGCCAGGCGAAGCGGGCATCGGCCGCGGCATCCGCGATGTTGGCGCAGTAGCCGGCCCTGGGCGGCTCCTTCACGAAATCCTGGGCGCCCGCCTCCTTGGCGGCCACGCGGGCGGCGATCGCCCTGAGGGCAGAGTCCCGCGCCGGGTCGCCGGCGGGTGCGCCCGCGGCGGATGACGGGATCACGAACGTGAGCCAGAGAACGATGATCGCGATCATTGCACGACGAGCTCCGCCTGGAGCGCTCCGGCGGTCTTCACGGCCTGCAGGATCGCGATGATGTCGGTGGGTTTGAGCCCGACCGAGTTGAGGCCGCGCACCAGCGTCTGCAGGTCGGAGCCGCGCAGGATCGCGAGCTTGCCCGGCTCCTCGCGGGCCGACACCTCGGTGCGCGGCACGACATTCGTCTCGCCGCGCGAGAAGGGCGCGGGCTGCGAGACCTCCGGCGTCTCGGTGACCCGGACCGTGAGGTTCCCGTGGGTGACCGCGACGGTCGAGATCTGCACGTTGCGGCCGATCACGACCGTACCGGTGCGCTGGTCGACAACGACGCGGGCCGGGGTGTCGGGCTCGATCGTCAGGTCGCCGATCTCGGCGACGAGGCGGGTCTGCGCGATCTCGCGTGGCCGCTGGATCGCCACCGCCCGCTGGTCGCGCGGGCTCGCGATGCGCTGCCGGAAGCGGGCCGTCGCGTAGGCGTTGATCGCGTCGGCGATCTGGATCGCCGTCTTGAAGTCGGGGTTCTTCAATTCGAAGACGAGCTCGGGCAGGTCGCGGAAGCTGCCCGGCACCTCGCGCTCGATCAGCGCCCCGTTCGGGATGCGCCCGGCGGTCGGCACGCCCTGCGTCAGCTGCTCGGCCTGGCCCTGCACCGTGAAGCCCGAGACCGCGAGCGGCCCCTGCGCGGCGGCGTAGACGAGCCCGTCCCCGCCCGTCAGCGTCGTCATCAGCAGGGTGCCGCCCTTGAGCGAGGTGGCGTCGCCGAGCGACGTCACGGTGACGTCGATGCGCGAGCCCTGGCCTGTGTAGGGGGGCAGGTCGGCGGTCACCATCACGGCCGCGATGTTGCGGGTGCGCAGGCGCGCGTCGCGCACGTTGATGCCGAGCCGGTCGAGGAGCGATTGCAGGGATTGCTCGGTGAATTGCGCGTTGCGCAGGGTGTCGCCCGTGCCCTGGAGGCCGGTGACGAGGCCGTAGCCGAAGAGCTGGTTGTCGCGCACGCCCTTCAGCGTCGCGATGTCCTTGATCCGGGTGCCCGCACGGGCCGGGACGGCCAGAAGCCCGAATCCGAGGCCGGCCAGCAGCCCGAGCAGGAGGGCGATCAGGCGCGCGCGCATCACGGGGTGCCGATCCGGATGCGCCCGTCCGCCATCACGGTGCCGAGCACGATGCGGCCCGTATCCGTGTTGCGGACGCGGATGGTCTCGCCGAGGCCGCCGTTCTGGAGGGGCGCGCCGACGGTGGTGATGACGAGGCCGTTCTCCTCGAAGACGATCTGGGTCGGCGCGCCGCGGCTGACGAGGCGGGGATCGTCCACCGCGTTGACCGGCACCGGCTCGCCCGGCAGCAGCGTGCGGCGCGCGGTGCGCCCGACCATCGCGAGCGGCGCGTCGATCACCGCCGCGCGCGCCCGGAAGGTCTGCGGGTAGGTTTGCCACCGCAGCATCGATTCCCTGATCGTGTCGCCCGGATAGATCGTGACGGTCGGCACCGGCAGCATGAGCGCCTCGGGGCTCGCCGCGGCGGGGTCGGCGACGAGGGCGAGGGCGAGGGCGAGGCGGCGGGCAGGCGGGATGAGCATCGGACAACGCCAGGGATCTGCGGCGGCGCTGGGCGCGCGCCCGCGGCGGGAAGGCTCGAGCCGCGCGACGGCGCGGCGGGGGGGTCGGCTCGCTAGCGGATGCCTTTGGAGATCGTGGCTGCCATCTCGTCGGAGGCCTGGATCACCTTGGAGTTCATCTCGAAGGAGCGCTGCGCCGTGATCAGGTTCGTGATCTCCTTGACGGGATCGACGTTCGAGCCTTCGAGATAGCCCTGCTGGATCTTGCCGTAGCTGGCGTCGCCCGGATTGCCCACGACCGCCTGGCCCGAGGCCGGCGTCTCCCGGTAGAGCCCGTTGCCCAGCGGCTCCAGCCCCGCCTCGTTGGCGAAGTTCGCGAGCGTGATCTGGCCGATGTTCTGCGGCTGGACCTGGCCCTCGATCTTGGCGAAGACCTGGCCCGACTGGTTGATCACCACGTCGACGGCGTTCGGCGGGATCAGGATCGCGGGATCGACCGTGTAGCCTTCGAGCGTGACGAGCTGGCCGGCGGCGTTCTTGTTGAAGGAGCCGGCGCGTGTGTAGTTGATCTCGCCGTTCGGGTTCGTGATCTGGAAGTAGCCGCGCCCGTTGATGGCGAGGTCGAGCTGGTTGGCGGTGTTCGCGAGCGAGCCCTGGCGGTGCAGGTTGCGGATCGCCGCCGCCCGCACGCCGAGGCCGAGCATGGCGCCCTCGGGGATCGCCTCCTGGCCCGCTTGGTTCGGCACGCCCTGCAGGCGCTCGGCCTGGTAGAGCAGGTCCGTGAACTCGGCCCGCGCGCCCTTGAACCCGGTCGTGTTCAGGTTGGCGATGTTGTTGGCGATGACTTCGAGGTTGAGTTGCTGGGCGGACATGCCCGTGGCGGCGATGGCGAGGGCTCGCATCTCTCGTCTCTCCTCAGATCGCCATGCGGCTCAGTTCGAGATAGGCGGACACGACCTTGTCGCGGATCGCGACCGCCGTCTGGAGGCTCTGCTCGGCCGACATCACGGCCTCGACGACCTGCTGGGCCGTGGCCTTGCCCTGGATCCCGGCGATCGCGGCCGCCTCGCCGGTGCGCAGCGAGGTGCGCACGCCCGAGGCGAACTGGGCCATGATCTCCCCGAAATCCGCGGGGCTGCCGGCGGGGGCGGCGCCCGTCAGGCCGGGTGCGGCGGAGAGGCCGGCGCTCGCGGCCGGCGCCGTCGTGGCGCGGGAGAGGGCGGCCTTGTCGAAGGCGGAGAGGGACGCGAGTGCCTCGATCATCGGTGTCTCAGGTCCTCAGAAGATCGATGACGCTGGCGACCATGGCGCGGGCCTGCTTGATCACCTGGAGATTGGCCTCGTAGGAGCGGTTGGCCTCACGCATGTCGGCCATCTCGACGAGCATGTTCACGTTCGGCAGCTTGACGTTGCCGTTCCCGTCCGCGGCCGGGTTCGAGGGGTCGTGCTCGGTCCGGAACGGGGTGGTGTCGGTGCCGATCCCCCGCACCCGCACCGAGGCGGCGCCGACCGCGCGGTCGAGCTCCGCCCGGAAGGTCACGGTCCTGCGGGCGTAGGGGTCGGCGCCCGGTGCCTCGCCCGTCGACTGGGCGTTGGCGAGGTTCTCGGAGACCACCCGCATGCGCAGCGCCTGCGCTTCGAGCCCGGCGCTGGCGAGCCGGCTCGCGGAGAGGAGGGGATCGATCATGCGCCGCCCCTCACGGCCGCCATGAGCATGCGGTGGAAGGATTTCACGACGCCCGCGTTCAGGCTGTGCTCGCGGGAGACGTCGCTCGCCTTGAGCATCTCCTGCTCGAGGCTCACCGAGCTCGACGTCTCGAGAACGTCCCATCCGTCCCGGGACTCGGCGGTGCGGACGGGGATGCGCAGACCCTCGCCGTCGAGATGCGCGCTCGCGGTCGCCGCCATCTCCAGGCCCGTGCGGGCGAGGACCTGCGCGAAGGGCACCACGTCCCGCGCCCGGTAGTCCGGGGTGTTGGCGTTGGCGACGTTGCCGGCGATCGTCGCCTGCCGCACCGCGAGGTAGCGGGCCTGCTGGGAGGCGAGATCGAACAGATAGACGCCCGCCATCCTTGCCCCTCCCGATGCTTCGGCCCGCTGGCCGGGGATGCCCCGGAGCGGGTCATCCAATGGGAGCGGTCTAGGGGCGCAACCTTGCCCGAGGCTGGCGCGGGCAGCGCCTCAGGCGGAGGGGGGCGCCTGTCGGCCTCCGATCAGTGCGCCTCCTCTCCCGTTCGGGCTGTCAGATGCATGGTCCGTTCGGGCGAGGCCCGACGTCGGCCTATCGGACACGGGTCCCCTCTCGTTCCGAGAGGGACCGGGTGAGGGTTGCGACCTGCCAGGAAGGGTGTCGTTGTTCGTCCGCAGCCCGGGGCCCCTCACCCCAACCCTCTCCCGACACGGGAGAGGGTGTCCGCCGTGCCTCCTGGCCCCGTGCAAGGACGAGGATGTTTGAATGGGAATGCCCACGCGGAAGTGAATGTCCCTCGCATCGATCGCGCGAGTGGCGGCCGGATCGTGGCAGTGCCGGACCATGGCACCGCGGACGCATTCCGGGCTAAGCTGCCTCCTCGCCCGACACCCCGTTCCCCCTCCCATTCCCGAGCCATGCTTCCGGAAGAGCCGCCTGCCGCGACGGATCTGCTGCCGGTCTCGGCCCGCCACGCCGGCGGGGCGGCGCCCGGCCCCGCCCCGGGCGAGCACGTGATCGCGGCCAGGAACCGCTGGTCTCGGGCGGTGCTCGATTTCGAGGGGTTGCGGGCGGGGGAATGGTGCAGCCTGGCGGCGCGGATCGCCTGGGATGCCGAGGAGGAGGCCGGCAACGCCCTCGACTTCGCCCTCGTCGGATTCGACTTCCTCGCCGCCGACGGGTCCGGCCTCGATCTCGACCACGTGCCGGGCCTCGCGCGCAGCCTGCTCGACCCGCACAGCGCCTGGATCACCGGGCCGGCCTACCAGCCGGAGGGGAGCGAGCGCACCCGCACGGCCGCCCTGCGCATCGCCTTCCCGGTTCCCGCCCCGGCCCGCAACCTCGCCGTGACATTCCGCTCCTGGCGCAACACCCGGCCCTTCACGATCGGAGCGGCGACGCTGCGGCAGGGCCTCGACGGGGCGGAGGCCGCCGAGGCGCGCCCGCACCGCCGACTCGGGCCGACGGCCGAGCCGCTGCGCCTCGCCCTGGTGCCGGGCGCCGGGCTCGTCCTGCGCGGGCAGATCTATGCAAGCCGCCCCGACGAGCACGCCGCCCGCGCCCGCATCGCCTACGCGGACGCCGACGGCGTGCCCGTCGCCCCGCCCTATCCCGACACGGTCTCGGTGCCGGGCTTCGGGGCGGTGATCAACCTCGCGGCCCACCAGCAGGCGCGGCGCTTCACCCTGAACCTGAAGCCGCCGCCGGATGCCGCCGCGGTCGAGATCGGCTTCGAGCGCTGGGAGGACGCGCCGGCCGGGACCGGCGTCGAACTCCTCGCCGCCCCCGAGATCGCTCTGGAGGACGGGCTGCGTCTGGAGAGCCTGTGCGGCGACGACGTGCTCGACGCGCCCGCCTTCCTCGCCCGCCTCGCCGAGGCCCTCGGCCTGCCGCCCGGGGCGGAAGCCGCCTGGATCTCCCCTCCCGAGGCGGCGCCCCGCATCCTGCTGGCGCAACGCGCCCTGCAGGGGCCGGCGGGGCCGGCCGCTACGCGCGCCGGCGAAGCCCTCGTCCTGCGCCTTGCCGGTGCGCCGGATTGGCCGCTGCCCGCGGCGCCCGACTGGGGAGAGGATCCATTCCGCTCGGTCCCCTGGCGCCTGGAATATCAATCGCTCTCGTGGCTCGCGGCCCTGCCCGGGCCGGCTGAGGCGGGCCGGTCCCAGGCCCTCGACCTCGCCCTCGGCTGGTCGCGCGCCAATCCCTGGGGCCAGCCGGCCGACCCCTTGAGCCTTCACCCGGACGCGCTCGCGACGCGGGCCGACGTGCTCGGCGCGCTCCTGGCCGGGCCGGTCGAGGCCGAGGCGGCGATCGCGCTCGTCGGCGAGATCGTCCGCCACGGCTTCGCCATCGCCGAGATCGTCGGGCAGAACACGCTGAGCCGCTCCCCGCTGCAGATGCGGGCCGCCGGCGCGCTGCTCGGCATCGCCCGCACCCTGCCGCGCCTGCCGCTGGCCGCCTATTGGGACGCGCTCGCCCGGTTCGCGCTCGGGGAGGGCTTCTCCGCGGCGCTCGCCGAGCCCTCCCTGCACCGGCGCCTCGAACTCCTCACCCTCGGCCGCGCCCTCGCCGCCGCGCTCGACGGGGAGGAGCCGGGCCCGGCCATCGCCGAGGCCGTCGCGGCGGCGCTGCCCGGCCTCGCCGCCCTCCTCGACCCCGGCGGCCGCCTGCCGCCCTTCGGCGACAGCCCGCCGGGGATCGACCACGGGGCGTGGATCACCCGCCTCTCGGCCTTGCGGGATTTCAGCGACGCGCGCGGCACCGGGGCGCCGAGGCCCGGCGCGATGCTCGACGCGGCGGGCGGCACCCTCTCGGCCCGGGCCGGCGGCCTGGACCGGGGCTGGAGCCACTTCGCCTGCACCTTCGCCGGGCAATCGCCGCAGGACCACGCCGATTGCGGCTCCTTCGTCTTCGCCGCGCAATCCCGGCCCTGGATCGTCGAGGCCGGCGGCTCGGAACAGGCCGAGACCGGCCCGGCCCGCCACTATCTCCTCTCGGCCCGGGCCCACAACGTGGCAATCCCGGAGGGCCGGGAGACGGCGGCCGGGTTCGGGCGCCTCCTCGGGTCGCTTCCCCTCGACGGGGCGAGCGCGCACGCGATCCTCACGAATGTGCACGGGCCGGACCTGCGCCATGTCCGGACCTTCCTGCTCCTCGACGATCTCGCGGGAATCGCGGTGATCGACCGCTTCGCGGGGTCCGGGCCGATCGCCTTCGCGGCCCGTGTCCATGTCGCGCCGGACGCGGTGCTCGCCCTGTCGGACCCGCGGCGTGTCCTCGCCCAGGCCGAGGGGCGGCGCCTCGGGCTCGTGCCCCTGACGATCACGGGCAGGGCCGCCGGCGTCGAGATCCTGTGCGGCCGCGACGGCCGGCCCGGGGCGATGCAGGGCTTCCTCGCCCGGGTCGGCGGCGGGCTTCGTCCGGGCAGCGCGCTCCGCTACGCCTTCAGCGGGCAGGGCGCCGTCTGCGGCGGCCTCCTGATCGCGACGGAGGGCGGCGCGGAGGAGCGCCTCGCGCGGCTTCTCGCAGGCGAGGTGCTGGGCCGGTTCCTCGCCGGCGTGTGAGGCCGCGCCAAGTCACGCTCCCATCGCTCGAATGAGCGCATCCTCTTCGCGCGAACCGGGATCGCCCGTTCGCGAATGCGCTACGAGCGCAGCTCGCGCTTGGCGACGAAGTTCATCTCGTCCACGAGCACGTCCTTCACCACGTCCGAGCCGAGGCGCGCGTTGACCCTGGCCCGGATCTCGGCGAGGCGCTTGTTGATGTCGTACTTGGCGAGCTTCCGGAAATCGATCGCAGGGTCGGAGTAGATCTGCCGGAACGCCTCGTCGATCACGAACGCATTCGGCGGCACCGGCAGCGTGTGCATCAGCTTCGCGTCCGCAGTGAAGACCAGAACCGTGACGACGTAGCCCTGCACCTTGCCGTCTGCGATCATCGGAATGTTGATCGGTGCGAGCTTCTGATATTGCAGGCCCTCGAGATAGGGCTCGGTCTTCTTCGCGAAGAAGCCGCCGCCCCAGGTCACTGCCCCGTAGCAGGAGAGGATGGTGACGGCGCAGATCCAGAGGCCGGTGACGAGCACGCGCATGGAGCCGCCTCAGAGCCCGACCCGGGGGGCGTAGGTGCCGTCCGACTCCGCCGCGCGCTCCGCGGCGGCCACCGTCTCGCCGATCTCCTCGACCGCGCGCAGGTGCATGGCCACGACCTCCTGGTTGCGGGCGAGCTTGTCGCGCAGGCGCGCGAGGTGGATCGCCGCCACCGCGTCGAGACCGGCCGGGTCGAGGCCGCGGGAGAGCCGGCTGAGCTCCAGGAGGCTCTGGCTCTTCAGGTGGTTGACGGCCGCGTGATCGACGGCGCGGCGCGCGAGGAGCGCCTCGGTCTCGGCCTCGATCGTGGCCTCGAGCCGGCTCAGGCAGGCGAGCAGCATCCGGGGTCAGACCTTCTGCGCGGTTGCGGCCGGCGACGCCGCGGGATGGGCCTTGTCCAGCATCCGCGCGATGCCGACGCCGCCGGCCTTGGCGATCTGCTCGCCGATCCGCTCGGCGAGCATCGACTTCCAGATGCCGCCCGCATGGCCCTTGCCGAAGACGGTCTCGGATTTCTCGGGCATCATCGCCTCGACGAATTGCTGCAGGACCAATCCTTCGAACTTCCGGTAGGGGTCGGTGGAGGGGCCGGACAGGGCGGTCCCGTTCTGCAGGCCGGTCAGGGTGCCGCGGGCGTCGAGGGGCATGTGCAGGGCGGCGCTCGCGGCGCGCACGGCATCGGTGAAGGCCGCCGGATCGCCGGGCAGCGCGAGCTTGGCGGCGGCGGCCTCCGCGCGGGCGGGCTCGGCGGCGCGCGCGACGTCGAGGACGATGTCGGTGGGCGGGCTGATGCTCATCGGGCGCCTCCTCGCGCGGAGCGGAGTCGTGGTTCTGTAGGCGTCCTGGCTTACGGGAGGCTTGCGTTGCCGCGGGCGGTGATCGCGTCGAGCCGGTCGAGGATCTCGCGCCGCTCCTGCGCGCGCCGGTGCTCCCGGGCGTGGCGCTCGACCTGCGCCCCGGCCCGGCATTCGGCGAGGCCGGCCTCGCGCAGCGCCGCCTCCCGTGCCTCGGCATGGCCTCGGGCCTCCGTGGCCTGTGCCGCGAGGCTGCGCAGGCGCCGGGCGGCCGCCTCCAGCGGCAGGGCCGCCTGGGCGGCGCCGCCGAGCGCGGTGAGGAGGGCGGCGCGCTCCGCCTCCAGCGCGAGGACCCGAGCCCGGGCCTCCGCGAGGTCCCGCTCGGCGAGCCGGCGCATCGCTTCCTGCACGCCCATCAGGCGCTCGGCCCGCTTCAGGCGATCTCCCGGACGCGTCACCCGCTCAGCCCTTCTGCAGCCAGCGGGCGTAGGCCGCGAGGTACTCGGTCAGGAACTCGCCGGCGATGCCGTGCAGGAGGAGGAGGCCGCCGAACATCACGAAGGGCGTCGCCACGAAGTAGACGGGAATCGTCGGCGTGAGCTTGTTCACGAAGCCCGCCGCGAGGTTCACGAGGATCGCGTAGATCACGAACGGCGCGGTGATCCTCAGGCCCAGCATGAAGGCGTCGCCGACCTGATCGACGATCCGCACGAGCAGGACCTGGGTGCCGATCCCCTCCCCCGGCGGGATGCGGCCGTAGGAATCGACGAGACCGCGGAACAGCTCCCAGTGCAGATCCGCGGCGAAGAGGAGCGCGGTCGCGGTGAGCAGGATCAGCGACTCGACCGCGGGCACCGGGTCCGTGCCCTCGACGGGCGTGCCCGGCATGCTGCCGAAGCCGACCATCACGGCGGCGGCGTTCATCACCGTCTCCAGAACGACGAGGTAGACGCGGCCGAGGAATCCGATCAGCAGCCCCGTCAGGGTCTCGGTGGCGATCCAGAGGAGCGTCTGCGCCGGGGCCTGCCCGGCGAGCCGGTCCCGGAACAGCGGCAGGACGAGCGGCGCGACGGCGAGGGAGACGGCGAGCGCGACGAGGAGGCGCACCTGCTGGGGCACGCGCGGGCTGGAGAAGCCCGGCGCCACGAGGAGGCAGCCCCCGACCCGGCAGACGATCAGGAACACGCCGAGGACGGTCTCGGGCGCGAGCGGGCTCACGAGACCGTGCCGAGCGACTTGATCTCGACGCCCCGGGCGATCTCGAGATGCGAGAGCACCGGCAGGGTCGGGTACAGGCGCTCGATGATCATGCGCACGTAGGGGCGCGCGTCCGGCGCCGTGACGAGGGCGAAGCCGGGCACCTCCTTCATGCGGGCACGGATCGCCTCGGCGGCCTCCGTGCCGAACTGCTCGACGAGGCGGGGGTCGATGTCGAACTCGATCACCTCGCCCTTGGCGTCCCGCTTCAGGCTCTGGTGGAAGGAGAGGTCCCAGTTCGCCCCGAGCCTCAGCACGTTGAGGACCCCGTTCTCGGAGAGGTCCCCGCAGATCTGCTGGGCGATCCGCATCCGCACGTGCTCGACGATCTGCTCGGCCCGCCGGACATGCGGGCTGATCTCGGCCACCGCCTCCAGGATCAGGTGCAGGTTGCGGATCGAGACCCTCTCGGAGAGCAGGAGCTTCAGGACCGCCTGCAGGCCCGAATGCGAGATCTGCGACGGCGCGATCTCGTCGAGGAGCCGCTTGTACTCGGGGTCGAGCCGGTCGAGCAGGCCGCGCATGTCCTTGTAGGACAGAAACTGGGGCAGGTTGTTGCGGATCACCTCGGAGAGGTGGGTCAGCAGGACCGAGGCGCCGTCGATCGGCTCGAAACCGGTGCGGCGCACCTCGGCCGCGTAGGAATCCATCACCCACAGGGCCTTCATGCCGAAGGCGGGCTCGCGGGCCTCGTCGCTCGGCACGTCGGGGCGGGGCCCGTCGCCGATCACGACGAGCATCTCGCCCGGGCGCAGCTCCTGCGTCGCCACGACCGTGCCGTGGATCAGGATCTGGTAGCTTTTCGGCGGCAGGACGATGCTGTCCGAGAGCTTGATGTCGGGGACGACGAATCCGTATTGCCGGGCGAACTTGCGGCGCATCTTGCCGACGCGGTGGGAGAGCTCGGCGTGGCTCGCCTGGAGCTGGGCCGCGACCTGGCGCCCGAGCAGGAGCTCGATCTCGGGGGTCTTGAGCGATTCCTTCACCGATTCCCGGGCGGCGGCGGCCTTCTCCTCCGCCTCGGCCGCGGCCGTCGCGGCGGCGAGCGCCTGCTTCGCCGCGAGCCGCTTCGGGATGATGGTCGCGACGAAGCCGAGGAGCCCGCCCAGGGCCACGAAGGGCAGGAAGGGCAGCCCCGGCACGAGGGCGAACAGGCCCATCAGCGCGGCCGCGACCATGAGCGCACGCGGATAGGCCCCGAGCTGGCCGAGCACCGCCTCCTCGGCCGTGCCGCGGGTGCCGCCCTTCGAGACGAGGAGGCCCGCGGCGAGCGAGACGATGAGCGCCGGGATCTGCGAGACGAGGCCGTCGCCGACCGAGAGCTTGGTGAAGATGTCGGCGGCCTGGGCGAGCGGCATCCCGTGGCGCGTCGTGCCGATGATGATGCCGCCGAAGACGTTGACGGCGATGACGATGAGCGAGGCCACCGCCTCGCCGCGCACGAATTTCGAGGCGCCGTCCATCGAGCCGAAGAAGGCGGATTCCTCCTCCAGCTCCCGCCGGCGGCGCTGCGCCTCCTTGTCGTCGATGAGCCCCGCATTGAGGTCGGCATCGATCGCCATCTGCTTTCCGGGGATGGCGTCGAGGGTGAAACGGGCTCCCACCTCCGCGATGCGGGTCGCGCCCTTGGTGATGACGAGGAAGTTGACCGTGATCAGGATCACGAAGACCACGATCCCGATCACGAAGTCGCCGCTCATCACGAATTGCGAGAAGCCCTGGATGACGTGGCCGGCGGCGTCCACGCCCTTCTGGCCGTTGGCCAGGATCAGGCGCGTCGTGGCGATGCCGAGCGCCAGCCGCAGCAGGGTCGCGATCAGGAGGACGGTCGGGAAGGCGGAGAATTCGAGCGGCTTGCGGATCCAGAGCGCCACCATCAGGATCAGGACCGAGAGCGCGATCGAGAAGGCGAGCCCGACATCGATCAGGATCGCCGGCACCGGCAGGAACAGCACCGCCAGGATGCAGACGATGCCGGCCGCGAAGCCGAAATCCCGCCGCGACCTCTGCTCCGCGGCGGACAGGCCGCCCACCGCCCCGCTCACCGCCCCGCTCACCGCCATGGCGCCCTCACCCTCCGCTCCCAGGCCGGAGCGGTTGTGGGGGGCCAAGCTTGCGCGAGGATGGGCGCCCTCAGAACCCCGTTCCGATGCGCCCGTACGCGGTCTCGGCGAAGGCGTAGATCTGCGCGCCGACGAAGGAGCCGGTGGCGAGGAGCACGAGCAGGATCACGAGGATCTTCGGCACGAAGGTGAGGGTCACCTCCTGCACCTGCGTGAGCGCCTGGACGAGCGCCACGAGGATGCCGACGAGCATCGCCGCGCCGACCGCGGGGCCGGCCGCGACGATCACCGTCCAGATCGCGGAGCGCACGAGTTCGAGGGCGTCGACCTCGTTCATGACAGGACCTCGATCGGCTGCGCGCGGGGCGACTAGGACACCACGATGCCGGAGGCGAGGAGCATCTCGCGCCCGTCCGCGAGGCGGGCGAGCGCGCCGTCGCCCGTGATGCGCACGGACCGGACCGTGCCCGAGACCGCGCCGTCCGCCGAGGTGACGGTGCGCCCGATGATCGCCTCCGCCTGATCGAGGAAGCTGGAGGCGAGGAGCGAGTCGAGCTTCTGGTTCGTCTTCGTCGCCTGCTCCACCTGGGAGAGGGTGGCGAGCTGGCCGACATATTCCGTCGAATCCATCGGCTTCGTCGGGTCCTGGTTCTTCAGTTGCGTCATGAACAGGGTGAGGAACGCGTCGGCGTTGAGCTTCGAGGCAACGGTGCCGGCGGCCTTGGCCGCGGCCGCGGTCGTCGCCTGGGTGGCGGGGACGTCCATGGGTCACACCTCGTTGCGGGCGCCCGCGGGGCGCTTCGGCCGGCGCACGGGCGGGGCGGGCGGCAGGGCCGGGCTCGCAAGGAGAGCGCCCCCCTCCCCGTCGGGCATCAGGGCGGCCTCGGCCGGGTAGAGGGCGCGGAGCAGCTTCAGCACGTCGAACGGGCGCCCGGCCTCGACGAGGGCCTGCGCCGCGCGCAGCCGCTCGTGGATCACGGGGTCGCGCGTCGCGGCGAGGATCCCGTCCTGCAGGCTCGCGTAGAGGGCGCGGGCGGGGCCGGCATGGGCGGGATCCATCAGCATCGTCTGCGCGGCGAAGTAGAGCTGGCGCAGCGGCGTCGTGGCGTCGTCCGCCTGCAGCACGTGCCCCTCCAGCAGGAAGGTCGCCTCGTTCAGGAGCTCGATCGAGACCTTGCGGTCGACCCGCAGCACGGCGCCGTTGATGAAGACCCGCTCGCCCGCCCGCAGGGAGAGGTGCATGGCCCGGCTCATCGCAGGCCCTCCCGGATCGAGCTGTTCACGTCGATGAGCGCGGCGAGGCTCCGCTCGGGCGCGCTCAGCACCTCGCCGACCTCGCGCATGGTCCACAGGCCGATCGCCACGAGATCGGCGCGCAGACCCTCCGGCAGGCCGTTCTCCGGGTTGAGCAGGTCGGCGATCAGGACGTTCCAGAGGTCCTGAACGAGCCCGACCGCCTCCGTGCGCTCCGCGCCCTTGAGACCCTGGCGCTCGACGTCGCGCAGCAGGGAGAGGGCCCGGTCGAAGGCGTAGCGCTCCCGCTCGCGGCCCGTCTCGGGGGCGTCCTCGAGAATCTCGGAATAGGAGAAGCGGTACATGCGGGCCGGTGCCTCGTGGGCTCGTGTGGTCGTCGCGCGGCGGGGCGCGCAGGCGCGGAATCTCAGGCGATGAAGGCGACGAGGCTGAGCTGGCGGAGCTGGGCGGTCAGCGCGTAGGACATCTGAAGCTGGGTGGTCACCGCGTCGACGCGGGACCTCGCCTCGGCGGGATCGACCGCCTCGAGCCGGTTGATCTCGGCGGCGAGCAGCGTGGTCTGCGACGCGATGCGGCTGTTGGCGTCGGTGATCCGGGATTGCGCCCGGCCGAGATCGGCCTGCATCGCGACGAGCCCGGCGCTCGCCTCCCCGAGGAGCGTCATCACCCGGGCGGTGGCGACCGCCTGCGCCTCGACCGGCATGGGGGCGAGGTTGAGGTCGGAGGCGATCACGTAGGCCATGGCGAGCTTGCGCAGCGCGGGGGCGTTGGCGTTCGCGGAGGTCTCGATCGTCTCGCTGAGCGAGATCCGGCTGTCGATGTTGCGGCTCGACGCCTGCGACCAGAGGCTCGTCCAGGAGGATTCCGAGGCGAGCGGCTCGAGCCTCGTGGCGAGGAAGGCCTTCATGTCGGAGGCCGTCACGCCGGCCGCGCGGGGGCTGTCCTTCGCGAAGCCGAAATGGTCCCTGAAGGCCGCCTCGACCGCCGCGCGCGCCGGGGAGGCCGGGCTGCCCGCATAGGTCGCGACCGGGGGTGCGCCGGCGCGGGTGCCGCCGAAGACGTACTGGCCGGAGACGGAGGTGTTCAGCGCCGCGGTGAGCGCGGCGAGTTGGCTCGCCGCCGTGCCGGCGGCGGCCCCGGCCCGCTGGCCGTCGGAGAGGCCGATCAGGGTCGTCTGCAGCGCGTCGGCCGCCGACTGGATCTGCTTGAGGGCGGCCTGACTCGCCGTCAGCCGCGAGGCCGCGACGCCGTTGCCGTCACGCAGGGCCTCCAGCTCGGCGGTGCGCTGGCGCAGGACGAGGCTCTCGCCGACCCGGGCTCCGAGGGCGAGGCCGATATCGGCGTGGCGCAACTCGGCGATCTCCCGGGTGGCGTTGGCCAGCCCGGCCTGGAGCCGCGGGACCCCGTCGCGCGACGCGTTCCAGAGGCTGAGGCTCGAGATAAAGCTCGTGGTCATCATGGGCCCTATCGCACCGCTTCGAGGAGGGTTCGCAGGAGGTCGTCGACCAGGGTCAGGAGCTTGGCGGAGGCCGTGTAGGAGCGCTCCAGCTGCAGGGTCTGGGCCGTCTCGTCGTCCCCGTTGACGCCGGCCACGTTCGAGAGGGCCTCGGTGGCGCGCCCGAGGAGCGTCCTCTGGTACTCGGCCTGCGCGGACGCCCCCTTGCGCAGGCCCTCCAGCCAGCCGGCGGAGGCGGCGGCGAAGGCGGGAAGCGTGGCGCTGCCCCGGAGGTCGGGGCCGGGATCGAAGGCCTGCTCGGCGCCGAGCGCCGTCACGAGGGCGCGCAGGCGGCCGGAATAGGCCGTATCGCCCGTCGTGTCGTCGCGGTACGCGGCGCCGTTCATGCCGCCGTCCCGCAGGAGCCCGAGGTCGCCCCCCTGCCGCGGGTCGACGGCCGGGTTGATCCGGATGCGGGCGGCGTAGCCGGGCGCGGCCGAGCCCGGACTGGGCAGGGCAGCGCCGAGCGTGAACAGGCCCGGCCGGCGCGGGCCGGCCGGCGCCGTCCGGTCGGCCTCGGCGAAGGCGTCGACGAGGGCTCCCGCGATGGCGTCGAGTTGTGCCTCGTATTGCGGGGCGAGGTCGTCGCGGAGCGAAGCGAGGCCGGCGACACGGCCCGAGGCCAGGCGCATCGGCGAGGCGCCTCCCGTCACCGGCACCCCGTCGATCGTCACCGCGGAGCCGGCCGTACCGGGCGCGAAGGCCGCGGTCGCGGCGAAGGAGACGGGGCGCGCGGTGCGCTCGAACAGGGGCACGCCCCCGTCGGTATAGAGCGCGAGGTCGCCGCCCTCGCGCTCGACCGTGGTGAGGCCGACCTCCTCGGAGAGCTGCGCGACGATCCGGTCCCGGTCGTCGAGGCCGTCCGAGACGTCGCTTCCGTTCGCCACGCCCTTGATCACCGCCCGGTTGGCGGACTCGTAGCGGGTCAGGAGGTCGTTGATCCGTGCGACCGAGGCGGCGATCGCCGCGTCGGCGTCGCGGCGCACGCGATGGACCGCCTCCGCCGCCGCGTTGAGGCTGCCGGCCAGGTCGCGGGCGGCATCGACGGCGTTGCGCAGGAGATCGGCCGTGTCGGGCTGGTTCGCGGCGGCCTGGAGCGCGGCGTTGAGGGCACCGAGACGCGCGGCGGGCGAGGTCGCCTCGCTCGTGTCTCCCACCGTCTGCGAGAGGGCCTTGAGGCCGTCGAGCAGGGCGGCGCGCGAGGCCGAGGCCGCGGTCGCGTCGAGCTTGCGCGCGAACAGGGCCGCGTCGCCCGCCCGCGCGACCACGACACGCACCGCGCCGCCGCCCGTGATCAGCGTCGCGACCTTGCGCGAGTAGGACGCGTCGCTCGCCCCCGCGATGTTGCGGGAGGCGACCGCGATCTGGTTCGACGCGGCGGCGAGCGAGGTCCGCGCGGTGTTGAGGGCGAGCGAGAGGCCCATCGGTCGATTTCCTCAAGCGGTCCGGAATCAGCGCTTCAGGTTCATCAGGGTCTCGAGCAGCTCGTTGCCGGTCATGAACACCTTGGAATTGGCGGTGTAGACCGTCTGCGACTCGATCATCGCGGTCAGCTCCGTGCTGACGTCGACGTTCGACTGTTCCAGCGCGCCCGCCTTGATCGTGCCGCGGCCGTTGAGCCCGGCAAAGCCGATCAGCAGGTCGCCGGATTTCGGGCTCATCGTGTAGACGTTGCCGGCGCGGGGCTCGAGATTGTCCGGGCTCGGCACGTCGGCCAGCGGCACCTTGTAGGCGGCGGCCCGGGTGCCGTCCGCGTAGATCGCGTAGACCGTGCCGTCGGTGCCGAACTCGGCGCCCGTCACCGAGGTCGGCGCCGAGCCGTTCGCGGCCCCGTTCAGGGCGTAGGCGCCCGCGAGCTGGGAGACGTTGCTCAGGTCGATCTTGACGGGCTGGCCGTTCGGCACCGTCACCGTGGTCGTGGTGCCGAAGGGCGGCTTGCCGTTCGCGCCGAAGGTGAGATTGCTCGTCGTCAGCGGCCTGCTCGGCAGGGTGTAGGGCGGCTTGGCCGAGGCGTCGTAGATGCTCACGGACCACGTGTCGGAGGCGGTCTTGGCGAGGTAGATGTCGAGCGTCACCGCCTGGCCGAGATTGTTGAAGGTGACGAGGGAGGTCTTCTTCGAATAGGCCGCCCCCACCGGCACCGGGGCCGGGGTCGCGGGCAGGATCGGCTCGTCGTAGGGCAGGTTGCCGGCGATCGAGCCCGCGTTCGAGGGACGCGCCTGGGTGCCGATCTGCGAGACGTTGATCGGCACCATGTCCTGCACGCTGTTGAGCGCCGGGCTCGGCTCGCCGTTGGCGAGGCTGTAGCCCATCAGCGTGAAGCCGCCCGCGTTGACGAGGTTGCCGGTCGGCCCGTCGACCACGAAATTGCCCGAGCGGGTCAGGTAGGAGCCCTTGTTGGTGTCCTGCACCACGAAGAAGCCGTTGCCCTGGATGGCGATGTCGGTCTTCGAGTTGGTGAAGGCGATCGGCCCCTGCTCGCCGACCGAGCGGCGGATCGCCGTCTCGACCGCCCCCGAATTGTAATTGCCGTAATCGGCCGATTCGAGGAGCAGCGAGGAGAACTCGGTCGAGGTGCGCTTGTAGCCCGTCGTGCCGGAATTCTGGATGTTCTCCGCCACCGTCGAGATGCGGTTCGACTGCGCGTTCATGCCGGAGACGCCGGTGCGGAGCACGCCGATGAGACTCATGCGGACACCTCGGTGGGACCTGTCGTGGGGCGCATTAGGCCCGGGCTGGCTTGCGCGGGGCTGAGGGGGGCAGCCGGGCCTCAGCCCCGCAGGGATTGGGCGAGTTCGAGGAAGGCGTCCCGGCTCGGGGGCTGGCCCGGCTCCTGGCGCATCGCCTCGTAGATGCGGGGCACCAGGGCGACGGCCTGATCGAGGTCAGCGTCGGTGCCCGCGCGGTAGCCGCCCATCAGGCGCAGGTCCCGGGTCTCCTCGAACCGGGCCATCATCGCCTTGAGCTTACGCACGAGGTCGCGCTGCTCGGGCGTCCAGACCTCGCCCGCGAGGCGCGAGATCGAGCCGAGAAGGTCGATCGCCGGATAGCGCCCCTGCTCGGCGATGGACCGGTCGAGGACGACGTGCCCGTCGAGGGTGCCGCGGATGCTGTCGGCGACGGGATCGTTGTGGTCGTCGCCGTCGACGAGGACGGAGAAGACGCCCGTGATGCTCCCCGATCCCTCGACGCCCGGCCCCGCCCGTTCGAGGAGCCGCGGCAGATCGGAGAACACGCTCGGCGGGTAGCCTCGGGCCACCGCCGGCTCGCCGGCGGCGAGCGCCACGTCGCGGGCGGCATGGGCGTAGCGGGTGACCGAATCGACGATGAGGAGCACCGACTCGCCGGCGTCCCGGAAGCTCTCGGCGACGGCGAGCGCCACCTTCGGCGCTTGGCGACGCATCATCGGACTCTCGTCGCCCGTCGAGACGACGATGACGGAGCGCGCGCGCTGCGCGGCGATCGGGCCCTCGAGGAACTCGCGGACCTCCCGCCCGCGCTCGCCGACGAGGGCGACGACGACGCTGTCGAACCCGTCAGCCCCCGCCAGCATGGCGAGCAGCGTCGATTTGCCGACGCCGGAGCCGGCGAAGATGCCGATGCGCTGGCCCGCGCAGAGCGGGGTGAACAGGTCGAGGGCGCGCACGCCCGTGCCGAGGGGGCGCCGCACCCGGGCCCGCGCGAAGGCGGCGGGCGGATCGGCATCGAGGGCAGCCGCGCGCTCGCCCGGCCGCAGGGGGCCGGCCTCGTCGATCGGCCGGCCCAGGGCGTCGACGACGCGGCCCTTCCAGCTCGCCGCGGGCCTCAGATCCGCGGGACCGAGCCGGAAGGCCGGGGTCCCGAGGCCGGCCTCGATGCGGCTCTCGAAGACCTTCAGCGTGGCGCCCGCCTCGTCGACCCGCACGATCTCGCCGACCTGGAGCCGGCCCTGCGCCTCGAAACCCATGCGGTCGCCGAGGCGCACGAAGGGGGCGACGCCGCCGATCCGGCAGGCGCTCGCCGTGACCTCGCGGATCGGGCCGCCGACGCGCACGAGGGCGCCCTCGCCGAGCGCGCCCGCCATCGCCAGTTCCAGGCGCTCGATCGCGTCGGCCGCCATCGCCTCAGCCATCGCCTCAGCCCTGTGGCCCGAGGGTCTTGATGGCCCCCTGAAGCGAGCTCTCCGCCTCGGCCGTCATGCTGGCGGCGCTCTCGAAGGCGCGCTGGATGGTGATGAGCTTCGTCATCTCCAGGATCGGATTCACGTTCGCGCCCTCGACGTAGCCCTGCACCACGCCGATCGCCGTGAAGTCCTGCACCGGCCGCCCGGGCAGGCTGGAGGCGACGGCGTTCGTCGCCGCCCGCGCCAGCGCCGCCTTCGGGTCGAGGGTGAAGAGGCCGAGGGCGCCGACCTGATTGGTGCCCTGGAAGAGGCTGCCGTCGCGCCCGATCGTCGGCGGCCCGGCCTGCGGGTCGAGGAGGAGCGGCGAACCGCCGGGATCGAGCACGGGCTGGCCCGCGAGGTTTCGAAGCTGGCCCGCCGCATCCATCGTCATGCGGCCGTCGCGGGTGTAGATCGGCCCGGCCGCGCCTCCGACGCTCAGCCACGCATCGCCCTGCACGGCGACGTCGAGGGGCGAATCCGTCTTCGTGGTCGGCCCGGCCGCCCGCGAGATGTAGGTGTCGCCCGAGCCCACGAAGGCGACCGCGCCCCGGCTCGCCTGTGCCAGCAGGGCCGAGAACTTCGTCTCCTCGGCCCGGTAGCCCGCGCTCGCCATGTTGGCGACGTTGTTCGCGGTGGTGGAGAGGCGCTTCTCCAGGGCGAGCTGGCTGGAGAGGGCGACGTAGAGGCCGTTCTGCACGCCCTCAGCTCCCCGAGACGCCGAACAGGGCGAGCACCGGCGCCTGCGTCGCGCCGTTCCGCGCGTCCCAGGTCGCCGCGAAGCGCCGCACGAAGGCGTCGAGCTTGGCCGGATCCCGGAAGCTCGCGAGGTCGATCTTCGCGGAGATCAGGCTCGCGCGGCGGGCGAGCGCCTCGCTCGTCACGACCCCGCTCGTGGCGGGCAGGCCGAGCATGGTGTTGGCGACCTGGGCGAGGGCCGGATCGCCGAGGATCTGATAGGCACTCGTCAGGCTCGGGGCCTTGCGGGCGAAATAGAGGGCGAGGCGCACACCCGTATCCGCCTCGCCGGCCTCCGTCTCCAGGGTCTGGCGCAGGTAGGCGTCGGTGACGGAGCGAACCTGCGCGTCGGGACCGAGCATCGTGCCGAAGCCGACATCCACCGCCTTCCGGCCCTCCTCCGAGGGCGCCGCGTTGCGGATCGCGAGGGTGCGGTTCGCGCCGCCCGCGGGGTAGGAGGCGCCGGTGAGCGGGCGGGTCGCGGCGGTGGTCTCGAAGAACAGCGTATTCTTCAGGCCGAGCCCGACCTGGACCAAGCCCTTGAGCCCGGCTTCGCCGGATGCCTCGATCTGCGCCGCCACCGCGGTGGCGATCTCGCCGGGGCTCACCCGCGACGGGTCCGCGGCGATGCCGGCGAGCGTCGTCCCGTTCAGCCGGATCGTGAGGGACCGCGTGGTCTGCGCGTCGACCTGCGTCGCGAGCGTGAAGCTCGCTTCCCCCCGGCCGGACAGGTCCGTCGTGTCCGGAAGGCCGGAGGCGGCGCCGAGCCGGGCGGGTGCCGCGGGGATCGGGGCCCCGTTCTTCAGGGCCGCGTCGGTGCCCCGCGCGGAGAATCCTCGGGTGAAGTCGAAGGCGCTCGCGAAGGCGACGTAGCGGTCGTCGGCCAAGCGGTTGGCAAAGCTCCCGGGGGCGACGCCCTCGGTGAGGACCTTCCGCATGAAGGCCTTGGCGTAGATCATGTCCTCCAGGCCGAACGCCTTCATGGCGTAGCCGTAGAGGCGCCGGTCGGCGAGGAAGGCGTCGGCCGACGCCATGGACCCGATCGTGGCGGCGTAGTAGCGCGTGTCGCGCGCGACGACCGGATCGGCCGATGTCCGCTTGGTGGACGCCGCGAGATCGCGCGCGATCAGGCGGTAGCTCGTCAGCGTGTCGGTCACGGGCGCGCCTCGAGGGGCGGGCGGGAGGTCGGGGAGGTGGGGGCGACGGCCATGGCTTGCGCGCTCGCGAGGGGCCGGATGGGGCGTCCCCCGCTCTAGGCCCCGAGCCTTGCCCGGGGCTGTCGCCGACGGGCGGCCGTCACAGCAGCGCCGGGCCGATGATGGTCTCGGTGGTGATGACGACCCAGCCGGCGCCCGTGTCGCGGATGGTGAGCACCCGGCCGGCTCCCGGCAGGACGCCGCCGACCGCGACCTGCCGCAGCCCGTCGCGGCCTTCGAGGAGGGCCTGCCCCCCCGAGACCTGCCTCAGGACGTAGCCGCTCGGCGGGGCCGGGACGGGCCGCGGCGGGAGGGTCGGGCGCTCGGCGACGGGCCGCTCGGCGATGGGGCGCTCGGGCAGCGAGCCGGTGGTGAGGGGGTCGAGGTCGGGCGCGACCGGGCGGGCGGCGGCGACGCCGGTCTTCCAGGCGAAGGGGCCGGCCTGGGCGGGCAGCACGTCCCGCGTCGCGTAGGGCCGGGCGCCCGTCGAGATGGCGTAGCCGGCCAGCGCGCCGACCGTCAGGGCGAGGAGCCCGATGCCGGCGAGCGCCGCCCGCTCCACCGCCGCCTCGCGGGCTCGCCGACGGGTGACGGTGCCGGCGAGGGGGCGCTGCGCCCGGGTCGGGGGGACGACGCCGGAGGGCTTGACGGCGGGGCGCGACATGGGACGATGCGTGTCCGGGCGTGACCTTCTTCCTAACGGAGCGTGAAGCGCGATGCTTGACGGCCGGTTAACGATGCGTCCGCCGCGGCGATGGTCGCGCTCGCGAAGCGATCCTCGCCCGGACGACGGGACGTTGATCGCGAACATGCGGATGGACCGCGCGGGACGCCTCCCGCGCGGCGGGAATCGGTAACCGGATCAGTGGGATGGCAGATCCTGAGGAGCGCGCCGGGCGCGCGGGAGAGCGTCCACGCGCGGTGAAGCGTCGTCGCGTGATCCAGCAGGGCCGGATCGTGGCCGGCCCCGACCGCCTCGTCGCCTGCACGATCCACGACCTGTCGCGCGCCGGCGCCCGGATCCGCCTCGCGCCGCGCATCGCGCTGCCCGAGCGCTTCGACCTCCTCATCGCCGGGGACGCCCTGACGACGCACCGGGCGCGGCTGCGCTGGCGGCGGGGCGAGTTCGCGGGCCTCACCTTCGAGGATGGCGCGGATTAGGAAGCCCGGCCCATCCACAGGCGCGGGCGGCGGGACGCGTCCGGCTCCGCCCGCTTAATCGCTTGATAACGGGGCGTCCGCATAGTCGCGGCATCGGCGAAGGAATTCTCAGGCATGAGAATGGTAGCCGATGCAGGCACAGCGGACGGGTCCTCCGGACCCAGGGACATGATGTCGTTTCCGCTGATCCGGTGCGAGTCCGGACGTGTAGTGCGTCAGCGCGAGGCCCCCTCGGCGTGCCCGAGACGGTCGGCCGTTCCGCTATCCCGGTGAGAGCCCGGCCCCCGAACCCGCCCTGCCAACTCGCCAGCACCGGAAGAGTCTCCCGTGACCAGCCTCCTGACCAACATCTCCGCGATGACCGCGTTGACGACCCTGAAGGGTATCAACCAGCAGCTCGACATGACGAGCAACCGCGTCTCGACCGGACAGCGCGTCTCGAACGCCTCCGACAACGCCGCCTACTGGTCGATCGCCACCACGGTGCGCACCGACAACGCCTCGCTCGGCGCCGTCAAGGACTCGCTCGGCCTCGGCTCCTCGGCGGTCGACACCGCCTATAACGGCCTCAACTCGATCCTGACCGACCTGCAGAACGTGCGGGCCAAGCTGCAGACCGCCCTGACGCCCGGGGTCGACCGCGGCAAGGTCCAGACCGAGGTAGCCGCCATCCAGAACAAGATGAAGGCCACCGCCGATTCCTCGGTCTCCAGCGGCCAGAACTGGATCTCGGTGGATTCCAGTGCCACCACCTACCAGGACAAGCAGCAGGTCGTGGCCGGCTTCTCCCGCAACGCGAGCGGGACGATCGACTTCTCCTACGTCCAGGTGGATGTCGGCAGCATCAAGCTCTACGACGCGACCGGCACCAGCATCACGAAGCCCGCGACCGAGGCGCAGGTCGTCGCGAGCCAGTCGCTGACCGGCACGGCCGGTTTCCGCCCCGGCGCGGCCGTCGGCACCCGCGGGACCGCGGATTTCACCTCCGCCGTGGCCGAACTGACGATCACGCTGGCCTCCGGCAACGCGACGATCACGCTCGACAAGGCGAGCCTGACGGCCGCCGTCCGCGATACCGCGAAGGTGACGACCGAGGAGTTCGTCGACGCGATCAACAATACCATCGCGGGCGACGCCACCCTGAAGAACAAGGTCTCGGCGAGCCTCGATTCCCAGGGCCGCCTGACGTTCAAGACCACGGCCGCGGCCTCGACCGCGAAGCTCCAGATCGACACCACCGCCAACAACTCGATCGATTTCGGCTTCGGCGGCGCGAGCATCACCGGCCTGCAGGCCAGCGGCACCAATGCCGGCACCACGATCGGCAAGGGCATCCTCGACAGCGATGCCGGCACCTACACGGCGCCCGGCATGTCGGGCGCCTTCACGGTCGCGAAGTTCGACATCTCGAAGCTCGTCGGCACCAAGGGCGACGACGACCTCCGGGCCATCATCAACGCGGTCGACAAGGCGATCGGGCAGGTCACGGATGCGGGCACCAAGCTCGGCGCCAACAAGACCCAGATCGACGGCCAGAAGACCTTCGTGGACACGCTGATGAAGGCCAACGACCGCACGGTCGGCATCCTGGTCGACGCGGATGTCGAGGAGGAATCGACGAAGCTGAAGGCCCTGCAGACGCAGCAGCAGCTCGCGATCCAGGCGCTCAGCATCGCCAATTCGAGCAGCCAGAACGTGCTCTCGCTGTTCCGGTAGGATCATCCCGGCGAGGCCGGGTCCGCGAGACGAAGGCCGCGCCCGGACGGGCGCGGCCTTTCTCGTTGAGCGCCCTCACCCGAAGAAGGTGTAGCCGGCGAGGCGCTTGGCCTCGATTGGATCGTAGCCGAGGCGCTGGCGCAGCTTCTTGCGCAGCTTCGAGATGTGGCCCTCGACCACGCTCTCCTCGACCTCCGTCTCGTGGCGCGCGTAGACCGCGTTGAAGATCTGGCTCTTCGTCACCGGGCGGCCGCGGTTCTTCGCGAGGTATTCGAGGATGGTGCGCTCGCGCCGGGGCAGCATCAGGCTCGTTCCGTCGATCTCCGGATCGCGGCCGTCCGTGTAGACCCTGAGCCGAGCGCCCGGGTCGGGCGTCGCGCTGACGCGGGTCTCGCCCCGGTTCATGCGGCGGCGGATCGCGCTCGCCCGGGCGAGGATCTCGCGGACATGGACGGGCTTGCGCACCACGTCGTCGATGCCGGCCGTGAAGAGCGCCAGCGTCTGCTCCAGGGAGCGGGTCTCGTTCAGCGCGATGATCGGCGCCCGCGAGAGGGTGCGCAGCGCGGCGGTGCAGGTGGCGCGGTCGGCGCAATCGCCGAGCACGAAGCCGTCGATCGTGGCGAGGTCCCGGGCCGGAGCCGTGTCGAGCCAGGCCCGGAAATCCGGTGCGGGCAGGCTGCGGGCGGGCACGCCCTCCTCACCGAACCCAGCAACGTAATGCGCGGCAACGCTGTGCCGCTCGTCGACGACAATGTACACCCTCACCCCCCCATAATCGGCAAGCGTCGTCACGCGGCCTTCACGCAGGGACGCGCGGCCGTTCTTGTGAGGAATACTTGCAGTCTGATACCGATGGCCGGGGTGTCTGCTTGCGAAATGCGTGGGCTATACTGGCCCCGGCCGGATCGCAAACCGTTCCGTTAACGGTTGCGTAAGCAAGCTTTCCGGCCCAAATGGTTAACGAGTCGTTAACCGGGAGGCCGGCCGGCGGGCGTGTGGCCGGCGCGCAACGCGATTGCAGCCAGAACTCGGCAGGCTCCGGGGGGGCTGCATTCAGGGATTGCGGTCAGGCGGGGTCGGGGCAGGCAGGGTCGGGACAGGTGGGGTCGGGGGACGCGGCCCGGCCCGGCCCGAAACGCCCTGGCGGCCCCGATCGGAGGCGCCACCTCGAAGAGCGATTCGGGGGCCGGCCGCGAAGAGCGGGGCCGGCTGTGCCGAGCGGGCCGGCTGCGCTTAGCGGGCCAGCTCGCGCAGGCCGAGGCGGATCAGGGTCTTCGCCTCCGCGCCCTCGCCCGCGCCCTTCATGGCGGCGGCGACGGCGGCCGAGGCCTGGACCTGGGGGTAGCCGAGATTGACGAGCGCCGAGATCGCGTCCGCCACCGGCTGGGGCGCGGTGCGGTCCTCGACCGCCCCGGTGAGCGCGATCAGGGCGGGGTCGATGGGAGCGAAGGCGGGCGCCTTGTCCTTGAGTTCGGCGACGAGCCGGGCGGCCAGCCGCGGCCCGACGCCGGGGGCGCGGGCGATGGCGCCCTTGTCGCCCGTGGCGATGGCGGTGGCGAGGTTGGCCGGCTCGAGCACCGAGAGCACGCCGAGCGCCACGCGGCTGCCGACGCCCTGCACGGTCTGGAGCAGGCGGAACCACTCCCGCTCCGCGTCCGAGCGGAAGCCGTAGAGGCGGATCATGTCCTCGCGGACATGGGTCTCGATCGAGAGCTCCGCCGCCTCGCCGGGCTGCGGCAGCCGCTGCAGCGTGCGGGCCGAGCAATGCACCACGTAGCCGACGCCGTTCACGTCGAGGATGACGAAATCCTCGCCGTAGGAATCCACCAAGCCCCTGAGCTTCCCGATCATCGAGCCGTCCGTCCCGTCCTGCCGGATGCCCTACAGGGTTCCGGGTCCTGTCGCCAACGCGGCCTTGAGCCGCCGGTGGGTTCGTGAAATCAAGGTCCGCGCCCCGACCGGGGCAGAGCCACCCGACGATTCGAGCGACAGCCCGATGCGCCAGACCGCGCCCCTCCCCTTCCGTGCCGTTGCCGGCCTCGCCGCCGCCCTCATCCTCGCCGGCCCCGCCGCGGCGGAGAATGCGGGGGCGCCGACCGCCGACCCGACGCAGGTGCGCCCCGGCGCCTACCGGCTCGATCCCGCCCACGGCAAGATCACGTGGTCGGTGAGCCACCTCGGCTACTCGACCTATTACGGCCAGATCACCGACGTGGCGGCGCAGGCCCAACTCGACCCGAAGGAGCCGGGAAAGAGCCGGATCACGGTCACGATCGGGATCGACAGCGTCAACGGCCTCAACGACAAGCTCAACCAGCACCTGAAGACGCCGGACTTCTTCGACGCGGCGAAATTCCCGACCGCGACCTTCACCTCCACCTCGGTGGAGCCGACGAGCCCGACCACGGCCCGGGTCAACGGCGACCTCACCCTGCGCGGCGTGACGAAGCCCGTCTCCTTCGACGCGACCTTCAACCAGGCCGGGATCAGCCCCGTCGACAAGACGTACACGGTGGGCTTCGACGGGCGCACGGTGCTCAAGCGCTCGGATTTCGGCATCAACGCCTTCCTGCCCGTGCTCGGCGACGAGGTGTCGCTGCGCCTCGAGGGCGAGTTCAAGGCGGTGGAGTAGCCGGCCCTCAGCCGCGGGCGAGCGCGGCGGCGATCCGGGCCGCCGCCGGGCCGCCGACGCCCGCCGGCAGGTGCCGGCTCTTGAGGGCGTGCGCGCCGCGATGGTTGGCGTGGGTGATAGCGATGGCGAGCGCGTCCGCCGCGTCGGCGAGCTTGAACTCGGCCTTGGGCAGCAGGAACTTCACCATCGCCTGGATCTGCACCTTCTCGGCGTGGCCGGAGCCCGCGACCGTCTTCTTGATGAGGTTGGCCGCGTACTCGAAGACGGGGACGCCGGCGAGCGCCGGCACGAGCAGGGCGACGGCGCGGGCGTGGCCGAGCTTCAGCGTCGCCTGCGCGTCCTTGTTGACGAAGGTCTCCTCCACCGAGACCTCGTCGGGCCGGAACGCCTCGACGGTGCGGGTGATGCCCTCGTAGAGCTCGCGCAGGCGCAGCGCCAACGGCAGGTCCCCGTCCGAGGTGATGACGCCGCAGCCCACATAGGCGAGCTTGGAACCGGCCGCCTCGATCACGCCCCAGCCGGTGCGGCGCAGGCCCGGATCGATGCCGAGGATGCGGACGGGGGCATTCATGGGGTCTCTCCTGATGCGGCGGACCCTAGCGGTTCGCAGGATGCGCCGCCACCCACTGCCGCATTCCCGTGAGCAGTTCGGGGATGGGCAGTCGCTCGACATCCCGGTCCGAGTAGCCGCGCTCCGTTAAGGCATCGTAGTTGTCGGCGACGAAGTCGTTGAACCGGTCCCACATCGCCGAAGGGCCGGGAGCGCTCAGGTTCTCCTCGGTCGCGAGCCAGTTCCGGACCTCGCTGAGCACGCTGAGCGGCTCGTTGCCGTGCACGGCGATGTCGGAGTTCGACAGGTCGGACAGGGCGGCCTGAGAGCGGTATCGCTCGGCCTCGAGGATCAGGCACTTCTTGGAGCGGAACGCCTCGGCGCCGTAGAGGCGGCAGCCGACATCGAGTCCCAGTTCGAACGGCATGTTCAGCCGATAATACTCGCCCTTGCGCGTCGCCTGGATCCGCGACAGATCGTGGATGCCGAACCGAGATTCGCGGATGAGCGCGACGATCTTCTCGATGCGCGGCTCGCCCGAATTCAGGCGCTCCAGGGCGATCCTGGGTTCGTAGCCGAGATCCAGCACGCAGAAGAGCAGCGGCCGCAGGAGCGGCAGATAGGCATCGTCGAACGGACAGTTGACGAAGACGTTCGTCTCGAACGGCACGCGCCGCGTTCCTTCAGCCGCGCGCCGCCTCCGATCCGACGCCGTATCGATCCCGGGTGCTGATCGTGCCGTCCCGACGATGGACGTAGAGATCCGCCCCCTCCTCGCGAGCCCGCTCGCGCGCGTAGCGGATCGCCTCGGCCTGCGTGGCGAAGATGCGGGAGGCGCGCGCCGCCCCCGACGCGCGGACGCTCCAGCGGCCGCCGGGACGCGAGATGACGTGCTGGGCCTTCTTCATCGCGGTCGCCGGGCCGTTCTCACCTGAGCCGGGTCCGAATTTTGTCCTACGCGCCGCGGAAGGCAAGTCCCCGACCGCGGCCCGCCTCGGCCCCTACGAACCTGTGATCGCCCGCGCCAGCGCGGGGAACGCGGCGGCGCGGGGACGGCCCATCACGCCGCGAGCTTCGCCATCAGCGCCTCGGAGAGGGCGAAGTTGACGTAGACGTTCTGGACGTCGTCCTGGTCCTCGATCACCTCGACGAGGCGAATCAGCTTCTCGCCGGTCTCGTCGTCGACCTCGATCGTGGTCTGCGCCTTCCAGACGAGGGCGGTGCGGCTCGGCTCGCCGAAGCGGGCCTCGAGCGCCTTCGTCACCTCGCCGTAGGCGTCCTGCGCGCAGGTGATCTCGTGGCCGTGCTCGTCCGAGCGCACGTCGTCGGCGCCCGCCTCGATCGCGGCCTCCAGCATCGTGTCGGCATCGGCCACGGACGCCGGGAAGGCGACGAGGCCGACCCGGTCGAACAGGAAGGCGACGGCGCCGGTCTCGGCGAGGCTGCCGCCGGACTTGGTGAAGGCCGAGCGCACGTCCGAGGCGGTGCGGTTGCGGTTGTCGGTCTGCGCCTCGACGATGAGGGCGGCCCCGCCCGGGCCGTAGCCCTCGTAGCGGATCTCCTCGTAATTCTCGCCCTCGCCACCGGCCGCCTTCTTGATGGCGCGCTCGATGTTGTCCTTGGGCATGTTCTCGGCCCGGGCCGCGAGGATCGCGGCGCGCAGGCGCGGGTTCATGGCGGGATCGGGCGTGCCGAGCTTGGCCGCCACCGTGATCTCGCGGGCGAGCTTGCCGAAGACCTTCGAGCGGACGGCGTCCACCCGGCCCTTGCGGTGCATGATGTTCTTGAACTGGGAATGGCCGGCCATGGCGTGACCTTGTCGGTTCGTTCGCGACGGAGAAAGGCGACCGCCACCCGGCCCCATCCTCGACGTCGCCGCGTTGGGAAGAGCGCGGTTATAGGCCGGCGCCCCGGCGGGAGGCAACGCGAGCGATGACGGGACGGGCGGCCGAGCGGCGATCGGAGAGGGACGGAGGCGGGCCAGGGGCCGGAGGCGGGCCAGGGGCCGGGAACCGCCCGGGGGCGGGCCGGGGGGGCTGGCTCCGGCTCGGCCTCGCGGCGGCCCTCGGCGCGCTCGCGGGGGCGACGCTGTTCCCGCGGAAGGCAGGCGGGGACGCGGCGGCGCCGGGGGTCAGGCGGCCGCGGTCTCGCGGCGGGCGTGCCACTCCCTGAGGGCGGCGAGCGTCACGACGCCGCCCGGCCATTCGAGGCCGGCGATGTGACGGTGCGGGCGGCCGGGCTCGCCGAGGTCGGAGAGGGCCGAGAAGGCGCCGTCGAGGCGGTGGCTCTCGGTGTAGCGGCTGCGCGTGGCGACCACCGGCAGGCCCGCATCGAGGGCCGAGCGGATGCCGGCCGCCGAATCCTCGAAGGCGACGGCCTCCTCCGGCCCCACGCCGAGGCGGCGGAGCGCGAGCTCGAACACGTCGGGCGCGGGCTTCTTGCGGGCCGCCTCGTCGCCGCAGGCGATCACGTCGAAGGGGCTCGCGCCCCGCGGGAAGTTGACCTCGACGAGCCGGTCGACGTTCGGCCGGCTCGTGGTCGTGGCGACCGCGAGCCCGACGCCCTCGGCGCGCGCCTCCGCCAGGAGCCGGGCGATGCCGGGGCGCAGCCCCAGCGCGCCGCTCACGACGAGGTCCCCGTAATGGCGCGTCTTGAGGTCGTGGATCTCCGGCAGGCGGGCGCGCAGCGCCTCCGCCGCGTCGGCCTGGGCGGTCTCGATGTAGTGGAGGAGGCGCTCCTTGCCGCCCATCACGGTCAGCAGGTCGGCGTAGAGGGGCGGGTCCCAGCGCCAGGGCAGCCCGAGATCCGCGAAGGCGCGGTTGAAGGCCTGCCGGTGCAGGTCCTCCGTCTCGGCGAGCGTCCCGTCGACGTCGAAGATCAGGGCCCTCAACACGACAGGGCACTCCCCCCGGCCCCGGCGCGGATCGCCGCGATGTGGCGGGCGTAATGCTCCGGCCCGTCCCGGAAGACGGCGTTGCCGGCCACGAACACGTTGGCGCCCGCGGAGGCGGCCCGGGTCACCGTCTCGGGGCCGATGCCGCCGTCGACCTCGATGTCGAGGGCGCGGCCCGCCGCCATCGCCCGCACCCGCGAGACGGTCTCGAGCGCGCTGCCGATGAAGCTCTGGCCGCCGAAGCCGGGATTGACCGTCATGACGAGGACGAGGTCGATCATCTCGAGGAGGGGCTCGACCATTGCGGCCGGCGTGCCGGGATTGAGGGCGAGGCCGGCGCGCTTGCCGAGGCCCCGGATGGTCTGGAGCGAGCGGTGCAGGTGGGGGCCGGCCTCCGCGTGGACCGTGATGATGTCGGCGCCCGCCTCCGCGAAGGCGGCGAGGTAGGGGTCGGCCGGGGCGATCATCAGGTGGACGTCGAAGACCTTGCGCGAGTGCCGGCGCAGGGCCTTGATCACCGGGGGGCCGAAGGTGAGGTTCGGCACGAAATGCCCGTCCATCACGTCGAGATGGATCCAGTCGGCGCCGGCTGCGTCGACGGCGCGCACCTCCTCGCCGAGCTTGGCGAAGTCGGCCGAGAGGATCGAGGGCGCGATGATGGGGCTCGTCATGGGCAGAACGGGGTCCTGAAAGGTTGGGGACCGCGGGCGTCTCTCGCACCGCGGCATCATGCTTGAGGCGGCCTCCGACGGGAAGTTCGCCATTCGGGTATGGCGCCCGTGCCGCAGGGGGTCAGGCGAGGCGGCGGCGGCGCTCGACGAGCTGCATGATGATCGGCGTCAGGATGAGCTGCATCGCGAGGTCGAGCTTGCCGCCTGGGATCACGATGGAATTGGCCCGGCTCATGAAGCTGTCGTGGATCATCGAGACGAGATACGAGAAGTCGATCCCCTTCGGGTCCTTGAAGCGGATCACGACCATCGACTCGTCGGCCGTCGGGATCCAGCGGGCGATGAAAGGGTTCGAGGTGTCCACCGTCGGCACCCGCTGGAAGTTGATGTCCGTCCAGGAGAATTGCGGGCAGATCGTCTGCACGTAATCGGGCATCCGGCGCAGGATCACGTCGGTGACCGCCTCCGTCGAGTAGCCGCGGAACGAGCGGTCCCGGTGCAGCTTCTGGATCCATTCGAGGTTGATCACCGGCACCACGCCGATCTTGAGGTCGGCGTAGCGGGCGATGTCGACGCTCTCGTTGACGACGCAGCCGTGCAGGCCCTCGTAGAACAGGAGGTCGGAGCCCGGCGGGAAATCCTCCCAGGCGCTGAAGGTCCCGGGCGGGGCGCCGAACTTCGCCGCGTCCGCGGCGTCGTGGGCGTAGTGCCGGGTACGGCCGCTGCCGGATTCGCTGTAGGTGCGGAACACCTCCTCCAGCTCCGGCAGCAGATTGGCGCGGGGCGCGAAATGGCTCAGCGTCGGCTCGGCCGCCATCTTCGCCCGCATGCTCTCCCGGTCGAAGGCGTGGAAGGCGTCGCCCTCGATATAGACGGCGCTCACGTCCTCGCGGCGGAAGATCTGCTCGAAGGTGTTGCGGACGGAGGTGGTCCCGGCCCCAGAGGAGCCGGTCACCGAGATGATGGGATGGCGGGCGGACATGGGCTGATCGACGTGAGTTCCCCTCCGGCGGAACCGGCGGCGGCTCAGCCGCGCATCAGGCCGCGCTGGCCGAAGAGCGGCGAGCGGCCGGCGGCGTGGTTGCGGCCGCCGAAATACTTGGCGACGCAGGCGACCTCCTCCTCGGAGCCGAACACGAGGGGCACCCGCTCGTGGATGCCCGTCGCCTCGATGTCGAGGATGCGGCGCTCGCCGTCGGTGGCGCCCGCCCCCGCCTGCTCCATCAGCATGGCGATCGGGGCGGCCTCGTAGAGGAGGCGGAGCCGCCCCTGCGCGTAGCCCTTGCGGTTGTCGCCCGGATACAGGAAGACGCCGCCGCGCATCAGCACCCGCTGCGCGTCGGCCACGAGCGAGCCGAGCCAGCGCATGTTGAAATCCTTGTCGCGGGGGCCTTCCGCGCCGCGCAGGCAATCCTCGATGAAGGCCTTGATTGGCGTATCCCAGTGGCGGGCATTCGAGGCGTTGATCGCGTATTCCTTGGCCGAGACCGGCACGTCGAGGCCCGGATGCGTCAGCCGGAAGGCGCGCTCGGCCCGGTCCAGCACGAAGACCTGGGTGCCCTGGCCGAGGGTGAGGACCAGGGCTGTCGCCGGCCCGTAGGTGACGAAGCCCGCCGCGAGCTGCGCGGTGCCGGGCGTCGTGAAGGATTCGGGGCCGGTGGCGCCGGGCACGGCCGGGCGGATGCCGAAGATCGTGCCGACCGCCATGTTGACGCCGATGTTCGACGAGCCGTCGAGCGGGTCGATCGCGACGGCCAGCGGCGCGCCGGGATTCAGGCGCATCACGTCCTCGGCCTCCTCGGAGGCGACCTCGGCCACGGGGGCGGCCTGCAGCGCCTCGGTCACGCGCTGGTGGGCGATCACGTCGAGGGCCTTCTGCACGTCGCCGTCGCTGTTCTGGCTGCCGGTCGCCGCGAGGTCGCCGCCGAGGGCGCCCCGGCCGATCACCTCGCTGATGTCGATCGCCGCCCCGGCGATGGCCGTGACGACGGCGGCGACGTCCGTGAGGCGCGGATCCTCGTCGACCGCCTGCGCCAAGCACGCATCGAGCCGCGCACCGACCGTCCCAACTCCTCCCGTCGTCATCGGATCTTCGTCCTTCCTCTGCATCGCGGCCGACGGGGCCGCGTCCGCCGACGGGGCCGCGTCCCGCGCCGCCTCCGCCCGTGCCCGAACCCATAGCTGCGAAGGCGCCCGCATGATACCGCCCGCCTCCGCCGCGACACCAGGGGCCTTCACTCCGCGCGGGAAAGAATTCTAAAAAAACTTGCGGGCTCCTACAAAAAAACTAGAACCGAGACATGCGCAACCTGTCCCTGAAGCAACTCCAGGCCGTGGCCGCCGTCGCCCGTCTCGGCACGATGACGCGGGCCGCGCAGGAACTGAACGTCACCTCCGCCGCGCTCTACGCCCGGATCCGCCAGCTGGAGGAGGAGGCGGGGCTCCTCCTGTTCGACCGCACGCCGACCGGCCTCAGGCCGACCGATGCGGGCCGCGAGATGCTCTGGGCGATCGACAGCATCAACACGGTGCTGGAAACCTGCACCGACCGCCTGCGGACGCTGAAGGGCGGCGGCGGCGGCCGCGTGACGATGGGCGTGGTCTCGACGGCGAAGTACTTCGCACCGCAGGTGATCGCGGGCTTCGTGCAGCTCTATCCCGGCGTCGAGATCAACCTCTCGGTGGGCAACCGCGGCAGCACGGTCGAGGCCCTGCGCAATTACGAGATCGACTTCGCGATCATGGGCCGGCCGCCGCGCGACTTCGCGATCGAGGCCGAGATCTTCGGGCCGCACCCGATCGTGCTGATCGCCGCCCCCTCGAACCCGCTCGCCGGGCGCCAGGGCCTGACCCGCGCCGACCTCTCCGAGGAATCCTTCCTCGTGCGCGAGGAGGGCTCGGGCACCCGCACGGTGTTCGAGGAATTCATGAGCGGCGTCATCATCAAGCGGGCGAAGCTCGGCATCGATTCCGGCTCGAACGAGACGATCAAGCAGGCGGTGATGGCGGGCCTCGGCATCGCGCTCCTCTCCGCCCACACCGTCGCGGCCGAGGTGGAATCGGGCCGGCTCGTCACCCTCGACGTGCAGGGGCTGCCGATCCGGCGCGACTGGTACGCGGTGCGCCGGGCCGACAAGGTGCTGAGCCCGGCCGCCCGCGCCTTCTGGGAATACCTGATGCAGGACGGCGCCCGCTGGCTGCCGGGCCTCGAGGTCCTGCCCGAGGCGGCCCCCGCGGAGCCGCGCGCCGAGGCCAGCGCGTGAGCGCAGCCGGGATCGTCATCGTCGGGGGCGGGCAGGCGGGCTTCCAGGTGGCGGCCTCCCTGCGCGAGGCGGGCTACACCGATCCCGTCGTGCTCGTCGGCGACGAGCCCGGCCTGCCCTACCAGCGCCCGCCGCTCTCGAAGGCCTATCTCGCCGGCAAGACCGACGCGGAGGGCCTGAACCTGCGCTCCGGGAGCTTCCTCGCCGAGCACCGCATCGCGCTGCGGCCCGACACCCGCGCCGCGCGGATCGACCGGGAGGCCCGCCGCCTGATCCTCGCGGACGGGGAGAGCCTCGCCTACGACCACCTCGTCCTCGCCACCGGCGCCCGCAACCGGGCGCTGCCGGTTCCGGGGGCGGACCTCGCGAACGTGCGCCAGCTCCGCGGCCTCGCGGACGCGGATCATCTCAAGGAGGCGCTCGCGGCCGCGGAGCGCGTGGTCGTGGTGGGGGCGGGCTTCATCGGGCTCGAATTCGCCGCCGTCGCCGCGGCGCGGGGGCTCTCCGTCACGGTGGTGGAGGCCGCGTCCCGTGCGATGGCCCGGGCCGTGTCGGCCGAGACAAGTGCCTTCTTCGCGCGGGCGCACGAGGGCTGGGGCGTCCACTTCGTCTTCGGGGCCGGCGTCGAGGCGGTCGTCGGCGAGGGCGGGCGGGCGACCGGAATCCGGCTGGCGGGAGGCCGGATCCTGCCCGCCGACCTCGTCCTCGTCGGCATCGGCGTCGTCCCGAACGCCGAACTCGCCGCGGAGGCCGGGCTCGCCGTCGCCGACGGCATCCGCGTCGACGCCTTCCTCGCCACGGACGACCCCGCCATCTCGGCGCTCGGCGATTGCGCCCGCTTCCCCTCGCCCTTCGCGAAGGGGCTGACCGCGGACGGCACGGTGCGCATCGAGTCGGTGCAGAACGCGATCGACCAGGGCCGCTGCCTCGCGGGCCGGCTCGCCGGGCGGCCCGCCGCCTACGGCGCGGTGCCCTGGTTCTGGAGCGACCAGGGCCGCCACAAGCTGCAGATCGCGGGCCTTGCCGGGCCGGAGGACGCGAGCGTCCTGCGCGGCTCGGGGGACGCCTTCTCGGTGTTCCGCTTCCGAGACGGGGCGCTCCGGGCGGTCGAGTCCGTCAACCGCGCCGGCGACCACATGATCGCCCGGCGCCTCCTCGCGGCGGGAACGCCGCTCCAGCCCGAGCAGGCGGCAGACCCGGCCTTCGACCTGAAGGCGCTCGCGACCGCCCGGGCCTGAGCACTCTCAGCGGTCGTTCTCGGTGGTCAGGTCGCCGAGCCGCGTGCCCTCGTCCGGCGAGGCCCGCTGCTCCAGCCGGACGCCGGGGCTGTTCCCGTTCGTGAAGACCGCGCCCGCGCGCATGAGGACGCTGCGCAGGACCTCGATCTGCCCGGCGGCGGGATCGCCCTGGCCCGCCTCGAAGGCGCGCACGAAGGAGGCGTCGAGCCCCGCCTTGGCCGCGAGGTCCGCCTCCGACCAGCCCAGAAGCCCCCGTGCCGCGCGCGACTGCGCCGGGCTCATCGGGGCGGCGACGTGCCCGCTCTGCTGGCCCTCGTCCGATCCAGTCAATTCGCTCCTCCTCCTCTGCGCGGCCCGCCCGCGGAAGGTGCCGCGCGGCGCCGCCCTCGACAACGGCCGAGGCGGCCAACGTTTCCGATCCCGCGGGCACCGGCCCGGCAGGGGTCGTCACCGGCCGGACGAAGCTTTGCCGGGGACGGCGCAAAATCCGGTGCCGCGCTCTGTTGACCATATTTGTGCTGAAATCTTATCGGATGGGGCCTCCAGCACGTCTCGGGAATCGGGCTTCCGCCCGGCGCGATGAGCGATCCATCGGCGTGCGGCGGGGCCGGCATCAGGCCGGCCCGAGGACGAGAAACCACGCGATGCACGCGAGAGATGGGGGCCAGACGATGAGAGCGATTTGGATCGCCGCGCTGGCCTGCGCCGTCGCGGCCGGGGCGACGACCACGGCGACGGATGCGCAGGCCCAAGGGGTGACGGGCTTCGGCAAGCAGAACCGCCGGCCGGGCGGGGAGGAGAAGCAGCCCCAGTACATTCCCTCCGCGAAGCCGACCGAGAAGATCTTCCCCCTCGACTCGACTTGGACGGCGGTCAGCCTGAACGGGAAGTCCTTCGGCGGCAACGACCGGCCGAGCTTCATCGTCGACAAGCAGTACCGCGCCCGCGGCTACGGCGGCTGCAACACCTTCGCGGCGACGGCCTTCCCCCTGCGCGAGCAGCATATCGCGGTGGGCCCGCTCGCCATCACCAAGAAGCCCTGCGACAAGGGCCTCGCGGCCTCCGAGCAGAGCTTCTTCATGGCGCTGCGCACAGCAGGCGCCTGGGACATGGTCGGCTCCCAGCTCGTCATCAAGACGCAGAGCGGCGAGCTGCGCCTGGAGCGCTCCCTCTGAGCGCACGCGGGCGCCGTGGCCGTTAAGCCCCCGTTGACCACGCCGAACGGTCCCGCGCCCGGATTCACGGGGGCTTGAGAGCCCCCGGTGCTTCCTTCGTCCCGGTCGAGGGACAGGGCGGCGCATGCGTCAGATCATCGGGTTTCGAGCCGGCGGAGCCGCTCTTCGGTCGGGCGCGCGCATCGAGCCGCGCTACGGCACGCCGGCGGGCTACCATCCCGGGGCCGCCTGGATCGCGGCCGGCACGACGCTGCTCGGCACCCTCGCCCTGCTCTCCCTGCGCCTCGGCCTGCTCTCCTGAGTAGGCAGCCCGTTTCGGGGCCGCGCCGACGCGCCGATTCTCTCCGGCGAGGACCCGGCGGCGCGCAAACAACAGGGAGATACTGTAAATTACAATATACCTCGACGCGTTCCGGGAATTCGGTTACGCGTCGGGCCTGACGGCAGCAGCCGCCCGCGCGGCGCCGAACGCGAACACTGCCGCTCAGGAGAAGTCCATGGCCGATTCCGCAGTATCGTCCCCCTCCGGCAAGCCCGGTCACGGCCGCGTCTTCGGCTCCATCACGGAGACCATCGGCAACACCCCGCTGGTGCGCCTGAACCGCCTCCCGCAGGAGCGCGGCATCGACGCCGAGATCCTGCTGAAGCTCGAGTTCTTCAACCCGATCGCGAGCGTCAAGGACCGCATCGGCGTGAACATGATCGACGCGCTCGAGGCCTCCGGCCGCCTCAAGCCCGGCGGCACCCTCGTCGAGCCGACCTCCGGCAACACCGGCATCGCGCTGGCCTTCGTGGCCGCCGCCCGCGGCTACCGGCTGATCCTCGTGATGCCCGAGACGATGTCGCTCGAGCGGCGCAAGATGCTCGCCTTCCTCGGCGCCGAACTCGCGCTCACCCCCGGGCCGCAGGGCATGAAGGGCGCCATCGCCAAGGCCGAGGAGCTCCTCGCGGAGATCCCGGGCGCGGTGATGCCCCAGCAATTCGAGAACCCGGCGAACCCCGAGATCCACCGCAAGACCACCGCCGAGGAGATCTGGAACGACACGCAGGGCCAGATCGACGCCTTCGTGGCGGGCGTCGGCACGGGCGGCACCGTCACCGGCGTCGGCCAGGTCCTCAAGCCGCGCCTGCCGAACCTGCGCGTCGTCGCCGTCGAGCCGGAGGATTCCCCGGTCCTGTCCGGCGGCCAGCCCGGCCCGCACAAGATCCAGGGCATCGGCGCCGGCTTCGTGCCCGGCATCCTCGACCGCTCGGTGATCGACGAGGTGCTCACGGTCTCGAACCAGACGGCCTTCGAGACGGCGCGCCTGCTCGGGCGCCTGGAGGGCATCCCGGGCGGCATCTCGACGGGCGGCAACGTCGCCGCGGCGCTGGAGCTCGCGAGCCGGCCCGAGTTCAAGGGCAAGCGCATCGTCACCGTCGCCTGCTCGTTCGCCGAGCGCTACATCTCCTCGGCGCTGTTCGAGGGCATCTGAGTACGGGGCGGACCCGGCGCCGAGCGCGCCGGGTCCGCCCTGCCCTCCCCGGGGGCCCGCGCGTCTCGTGACGCGCCTGCCTCGTCCGCCGACCGGACCCGACGGCTCGCGCACGCCTCGCGACCGCGCTCCGAGCGGGATCCCTCCGCCGGCCCCGGGGGTTGAGGGCACCATGTCCACCGCCGCATCGTCGTTCGGGCGCCTGCGCTCGGCCCTGCGCTCCCTGTACGAGGGGACGAGCAGTCGCGCGCACCGGTTCCGCTACGGGCTCCTCGCCTTCGACATCGTCACCGTGGCCTTCATCGTGGTGACGTCGTTCCTGCCGCGGATGCCGGTCCTCGAAGGGATCGACCTCCTGTTCGGCCTCGGCGTCGCGGCGGACCTCGCCGCCCGCATCCTGATCGCGCCGCGCCCCTGGCGGGAATTCGGCCGCCTCTCGACCTGGACCGACCTGATCGCCATCCTCTCCTTCCTCGCGCCCGTCGTCGGCGAGGGGGCGGGCTTCCTGCGCATCCTGCGCACGCTCCGCCTGTTCCAGAACTACCACCTGCAGGAGCGACTTCGGCGCGACAGCTCGTTCTTTCGCGCGAACGAGGAGGTGATCGAGGCCGGCATCAACCTCGGCGTGTTCATCTTCGTGATGACGAGCCTCGTCTACGCGACGCAGCACTGGTCGAACCCATCGATCGCCAACTACGTCGACGCGCTCTACTTCACGGTGACCTCCCTGACGACGACGGGCTACGGCGATGTCACCCTCCCCGGCACGGTCGGGCGCCTCCTCTCGGTCGTCATCATGCTCTGCGGCGTGACGCTGTTCCTCCGCCTCGCACAGGTCCTGTTCCGGCCCCACCGGGTGCGCTTCCCCTGCCCGGCCTGCGGCCTGCAGCGGCACGAGGCCGACGCCGTGCATTGCAAGGCCTGCGGGCACATCCTCAACATCCCCGACGAGGGCGGCGACTGAGCCCTTCGCGGGAGGGCTCGGCTCGGGCGACGCAACCTCGCGCGGCGGGCAGGGTTGTCCCGCCACATCAGGAGGACCGCCATGACGGACCAGAAGCGCGACTCGCTCAAGGATTTCGACGCCTACGCCGACCGCAACGGCCAGGACCTCGGCGGCGAGTCGCCGCTCGATGTCGGGGTGCCGGCCCGCACGCAGCACGACCTGCGCAGCGACCCGTCCGGCCAGGCCGAGAGCGCCCGGCTCGCGAGCGGCTTCCCGCGCCAGGACGCCACCGAGGCGACGGAGGCCGAGACCCCGCCCGAGAACCTGCGCCGCCTCGGCGATGCCGGTCAGACGGAATCCGGGACGAAGGAGGCGATCGACCGCGCCACGGCCGCTGTCGGCCAGGACGACGGGAAGCGCTGATGAGCGGCGACAGCATCCCGACCGAGACCGTCACCCGCAAGCCCGACGCCGATGTCGGCAGCCCCGGCGGCCCGCCCGCCGGCGGCGGCCGCCAGACGGACGAGCAGGCCGCGATCACCCGGACGGAAGGCGGCGGCCGATCGGACGCCGAGCGCAACGCGGGATGGCAGGCGGCCCGGGGCGAGCCGGGCCGCGCCCCGCCGACGCCCGGGGGCTCCTCGGCCGGGCATTCCGACCAACAGGCTTCCCGCGGACCGGACGCGGACCGGAAGGTCGCGGGCGGCGGCTCGATCTACGAGCGCGAGGCCGACTGAGCCGGCGCGACCAGGCAGGGGACGAGGATGGGCGACGAGAAGCAGAGCGGCGATCGCGAGGCGGCCGACCCGCCGAAGGGCAAGCCCGCCAACATCGCGCCGGACGCGGTGAAGGACCCGAACGAGAAGACCGAGGGCAAGCCCGGCCTCGGCGGAGGAGGCGCGTCGCGCGAGGACGAGGCGGATCCGGGCAGCGGCTGACGCCGCCCGGCCCGGCGCGGCCTGTTCGCGCGATCTCCGCAACCGCGATCCGGCCCAGTGGAACCGAAACGGTTCACGACCCGATCAGCAGAGGCGAGATCCGACGCTCATCGCGGCGGAAACGATCCGTATCTGCTCTTGATCGTCGCGCTCCGATACAAAGTGTCGACGCCGCTTTTACCCTGATTCCCCAGTATAGACCTCGCCCGGCGCCGCTGGCCGGCCCGTTCGGCCCACCCGATCCCGAACGGGCGAGCGGCGCCGGCCCCGCTTCCGCCGCCCGTCCGGAGGCGGCATCCGCCCGGCCCGAGGTCTCGCCCCATGTTTCGCAAGCCCCTCCACGACGACGTCCAGGCCCGGATGGAGGCCCTGGACCGCTCCCTCGCCATCATCGAATTCGCGCCGGACGGGACCATCCTCTCGGCCAATGCCAATTTCCTCAGCGTCGTCGGCTACGCGCTCGACGAGATCCGGGGCAAGCACCACCGGATCTTCATGGCGCCCGCCGAGGCGGCGCAGGCAGAGTACGCCGCCTTCTGGGAGAGGCTGAAGAACGGGCAGTTCGCGCAAGGCGAGTTCGAGCGGCAGAACAAGGAGGGGCGCACGGTCTGGCTCAGCGCCACCTACAACCCCGTCCTCGCGGCGGACGGGCGGACCCTCTCGATCCTCAAGATCGCCAGCGACATCACGGCCAAGAAGACCGAGACCGGGCGCCTCCTCAAGATGATCGAGGAGATGCCCGTCGCCGTGATGACGGCGGACCCGAAGGACGATTTCCGGATCAACTATCTCAACGCGACCTCGCAGCGGACGCTCGGCTCGATCGAGCAGCACCTGCCGATCCGCGTCTCCGAGATGCTCGGCTCGTCGATCGACGTGTTCCACAAGAACCCGAAGCACCAGCGCCAGATGCTCGCCGATTCGAGCCGGCTGCCCTGGAAGACCAAGATCAAGGTCGGGCCGGAGGTGCTGCACTTGCAGGTCTCGGCCATCAACGGGGCGGACGGGGCCTATCTCGCGCCGATGCTGACGTGGTCGATCGTCACCGCGCAGGTGAACATGGCGCGGGAGGTCTCCGAGGTGGTGGAGGCGGTGACCTCCGCCGCGCAGGAGATGCAGGGCTCCGCCGAGGGCCTGACCCGCTCGGCCGAGGATGCGCGCACGCGCGCCACCTCCGTGGCGGCCGGCTCCGAGCAGATGAGCGGCGCGATCCAGGAGATCTCGACGCGGGTCGGCCGGGTCTCGGAGCGGGCGCAGCAGATCGCGCAGCAGGCCGGGACGACCGACACCACCGTGCGGCTCCTCGCCGAGAACGCCCGCAAGGTCGACGACGTCGTCGGCATGATCAAGTCGATCGCCGATCAGACGAACCTGCTGGCGCTCAACGCGACGATCGAGGCGGCCCGCGCCGGGGCGGCGGGGCGCGGCTTCGCGGTCGTGGCGAGCGAGGTGAAGGTCCTCGCCGCCCAGACGGCCAAGGCCACCGACGAGATCACGCAGCAGGTCTCGGCGATCCAGGGCGCGACCCGGGAGGCGGTCGCGGCGATCGAGACCATCACGAACGCCGTCGAGGAATTGTCGAACCTGACCCGCTCCATCGCCACCGCGGTGGAGGAGCAGGCCGTCTCGACGCATCAGATGTCGGCCAATATCGGCGGCGTGTCGGCGGCGGCGAACGCCACCGGTCAGCTCTCCGAGGCCGTGCGCACGGTGTCGGGCGACCTCGCGGCCCACTCCGCCCGCCTGCGCAACAGCATCGACTCGTTCCTCAAGGCGAGCTGAGGCGCGAGGCCGCCGCCCCAGCATCCGACGCTGCCCCAGCATCCGGCGCCGCCCCGGCATCCGGGACGGCGGGTCTCCGGGCTCAGGCGCTCACCGTCTCCTTGGCGCGCTCGGCCCGCTTGCGGTCGTTCGGGTCGAGGACGGTCTTGCGCAGGCGGATCGACTTCGGCGTGACTTCCATCAGCTCGTCGTCCTGGATCCAGGCGAGCGACTTCTCGAGCGTCATCTTGATCGGCGGCGTCAGGCGCACGGCCTCGTCCTTCGAGGTGGTGCGGATGTTGGTCAGCTTCTTGCCCTTGAGCACGTTCACCTCGAGATCGTTCTCGCGGTTGTGCTCGCCCACGATCATGCCCTGGTAGACCTTGGCACCGGGCTCGATCATCATCGGGCCGCGATCCTCGAGGTTCCACATGGCGTAGGCCACGGCCTCGCCCTTGTCGTTCGAGATCAGCACGCCGTTGCGGCGGCCGGCGATCTCGCCCTTGTAGGGCTCGTAGGCCTTGAACAGGCGGTTCATGATCGCGGTGCCGCGGGTGTCCGTCATCAGCTCGCCCTGGTAGCCGATCAGGCCCCGGGTCGGCGCGTGGAAGACGAGGCGCAGGCGGTCGCCGCCGGAGGGCCGCATCTCCAGCATCTCGGCCTTCCGCTCGGACATCTTCTGGACGACGACGCCGGAATGCTCCTCGTCCACGTCGATCACGACCTCCTCGACGGGCTCCAGGAGCTCGCCGTCCTCGCCCTTCTCGAAGACGACGCGGGGGCGCGAGACCGCGATCTCGAAGCCCTCGCGGCGCATGGTCTCGATCAGGATCGAGAGCTGCAACTCGCCGCGGCCCGAGACGTAGAAGGAATCCTTGTCGGCCGCCTCCTCGATCTTGAGCGTGACATTGCCCTCGGCCTCCTTGAACAGGCGGTCGCGGATCATGCGGCTCGTGACCTTGTCGCCCTCGGTGCCCGCGAGCGGGCTGTCGTTGACGATGAAGGACATCGTCACGGTCGGCGGGTCGATCGGCTGGGCCTGGATCGGGGTGTCGACCTGCGGGTCGCAGAACGTGTCGGCCACCGTGCCCTTCACGAGGCCCGCGATCGAGACGATGTCGCCCGCCTCGCCTACCTCGATCGGCTGGCGCTCCAGGCCGCGGAAGGCGAGGATCTTCGAGATGCGTCCGGTCTCGACCACCTTGCCCGAGCGGTCGAGCACCTTGATCGACTGGTTCGGCTTCACCGTACCCGACGCGATGCGCCCGGTGATGATGCGGCCGAGGAAGGGGTTGGCCTCCAGCAGCGTGCCGAGCATGCGGAACGGGCCGTCCTCGGTCTTGGCCGGGGGCACGTGCTGCAGCACGAGGTCGAACATCGGCGCGAGGCCGTCCTCCTGCGAGCCGTCCGGCGCGTTCGCCATCCAGCCGTTGCGGCCGGAGCCGTAGAGGATCGGGAAGTCGAGCTGCTCGTCGGTGGCGTCCAGCGCCGCGAAGAGGTCGAACACCTCGTTGACGACCTCGTTGATGCGCGCGTCGGGCCGGTCGACCTTGTTGACGGCCACGATCGGGCGCAGGCCGATCTTGAGCGCCTTCGAGACCACGAACTTGGTCTGCGGCATCGGGCCCTCGGCGGCGTCGACCAGCACGACCACGCCGTCCACCATCGAGAGGATGCGCTCGACCTCGCCGCCGAAATCGGCGTGGCCGGGGGTGTCGACGATGTTGATGCGCGTGTCCTTCCAGACCACCGAGGTGGCCTTGGCGAGGATCGTGATGCCGCGCTCCTTCTCGAGGTCGTTCGAATCCATCGCCCGCTCCTCGACCCGCTGGTTCTCGCGGAAGGAGCCGGATTGCTGGAGCAGCTTGTCGACGAGCGTCGTCTTGCCGTGGTCGACGTGGGCGATGATGGCGATGTTGCGCAGCTTCATGGGGTATCCGAAGCGGGTAGAACCCGTCACGGGGCGGGCCGCAGGGCGCGGCCGGCCACGCCGGGTACGGGTTCGAGCTGTTGCGTTGCAATAGAAGGTGCGGGCTCATCCGGCAAGGGCCGTCCTCGCGGATGGGCCATGCCGGAGGAGCGGGGCGCCTAGCCCTTCAGCGCGAACGGCAGGGCCGCGAGCGCCAGCGGCAGGGCCGCGAGCGCCGCCGGGCGCAGCCAGCCGGGGCGGTAGGCGAGGAGCGCGACCACGAGGAGCGCGGCGCCGGTGAGCGCGCCGATCCACTGCACGGGCCCGAAATTCCAGCCCTCGAAGGACACGGCGGCGGCGAAGGAGGCGGTGATGCCCGCCCAGCCGGCGAGCCGGAGGGTGCGGGCGCGGCCCTTCGGCACGCGGACCAGGAAGGCGTCGCGGTGGTGCCGGTCGAGGCTCAGCGCCAGCGCCGCGAGGGCGGCGAAGCTCAAGGCGAGGTTGAGGGCCAGGACGAGGGGGGTCATGCGCGTCGCCTGATCTCGGCACCCTCCGCGCTCCGCGCCTGCGGGACGGCCGCTTGGGCACGGTGCGCGGCCGGGCGGGGGGCGGGGCGCGGCTCGGCCGCTCCGGCCCGGCGCCGGCGGGGGGCGCCGGCGCGGTAGGATGCGGCGGCGAGGAGCAGGCCGATGGCCAGCATCGCCGCGTCGAAGCCGAGGAAGCGGGCCGCGCCGTCGAACGGGTGCTGCCCGGTCGTCGCCGCGCTGACGAGGGGCACGGCGAGGAACAGGAGGCTCGCCAGCCCGAACGCCTCGCGCCAGGCGGCGCGGTGGGGCCGCAGCAGCCCCGCCAGCGCGACGCAGGCCCAGGCCCCGAAGAAGAGGCGGATCTCGGTCTCCGCCCGGCCCTCGAGGCCGACCGGCAGCAGGCGGTTCGCGAGGAAGTAGACGGCGAGCCCCACCGGCAGGCCCGCCACCGTGCCGAGGTTGAGGGCGCGCACGAGGCGGTAGCCGAAGCCCGGCCGCTCGGCCGGCTTCGGCAGCCGGGCGACCGTCCAGAGGACGAGGCCCGTGCCGATCGTCGCGGCGCCCATCAGGCCGCACAGGAAGAACAGGGCCTTGAGCCAGGGTCCCGCGAAATGCGCCTCGTGCAGGCCGACGAAGGAGGCCGAGATGTGGGTCGCGGCCTTCGCGATCCCGGTCGCGCCGAGCTCCGCGCCGCTGGCACCGTCGAAGGCGATCTGCGGGTGGAGATGCGCGAGGCCGTGGGGCTCCTCGAAGATCGTCACGATCGTCGCGGCCGCGTCGCCCGGGTTGTAGACGGCGACGTGCTCCAGGGTCTCGGAGACGCGCCCCTGCGCCTGCGCCACCAGGGGCGAGAGCGAGACGAGGCCGCCCGGCTTGCCCGCGGGCGCGCGGACCTCCGGCATCAGCTGGGCCTCGACGAAGAAGCGGATCTCGTCGCCCTTGTAGGCCGCCGTCACGCCCCAGGGCACGTACATCAGCGCGAAGGTGACGAGGCCCGTATAGGCGATCATCAGGTGGAAGGGCAGCGCGAGCACCCCGGTGACGTTGTGTGCGTCGAGCCAGCCGCGCTGGGCGGATTTCGTCCTGCGGAAGGTGAAGACATCCGCGAAGATGCGCCGGTGCGTGATGATGCCGGAGACGAGGGAGACGAGCAGGATCAGGGCGCAGATCCCGACGATCCAGCGCCCCCAGAGCGGGGGCATGTTGAGCTCGAAATGGAACCGGTAGAGGAAGTCGCCCCCTTCTGTCGCCCGGGCCGCCGTCGGCGCGCCCGTCGCGGGGTCGAGGAGCGCGTGGTGGAAGGGGCCGGCGAGGTCCTTCCACCAATGCACCTCGATGAGGGGCTTGTCGGGCTGGGGCAGGCCGATGAACCACCCGACCGCGTCCGGCGCCCTGGCCTTCAGGAAATCCGCGCCGAGATCGGCCGCGCGGCCCGCATCGAAGGTCGCCCCGGCCTGCAGCTCGGGCCGCATCCACTGCGTGATCTCGGTTCGGTAGTAGGTCGCCGTTCCCGTGACGAAGACCGCGAACAGCACCCAGCCGACCACGAGGCCCGACCACGTGTGCAGCCACGCCATCGACTGGCGGAATCCCTGTCTCATCCTGCCTGCCTCATGCCCGGCCCCCGCCCGCCCTCACGCCTGCCCCTGGACGAGCCAGAGCCCGCCGCCGAGGAGGAGGCACAGCGCCCCGAGGCCGAGGGCGGCGCGAGCGAGGGAGCGGGACGCGAACACGAAGATGGCCGCCGCGACCATGACGGCGAAGCTCGGCAGGGTCGCGGCGGCGACCGCCTCCGACCGGGGGAGCGGCAGGGTCACCGAGAGGAGCGCCGTGAGCAGCGCGGCGAGCCCGTAGCCGCCGAGCGCCGCGAGCAGGACGCGGCCGGCGACGCCCATCCGGTACGCGATGCCCCGTCCCTGTTGAGGTTGGCCCATGGCAGCCCCGTGCTCCGCGCCGGCTCCGTGCCCGTCGGCGAGCGTTGATCGACATGCGAGACAGGGCAGTAGCAAGACGACGCGCAGCGCCGCAACGTCTATGTTTCGGAATCATTCCAATATGAAAGTCGGGATTAAAGCCGGATCTTTACTTGAACAGAGCCTCGATTGCTCGCGGGACGGCTGCGGGCGCGCACCGCGTCCGGTGTGCAATCCTCGTTTGCGTGCGCTGCCGCGGCTTGAGCCCGGCCGGAACGAAGCCTAATCCTGGCTCGCGCCATCGCTTCGCCCGACCGGGCCCTCGGCGCCCGCAGCACTCCCGCTTCCTGGCATTCCCGTGACCGAGACCGCGCCTCGCCCTCCGATCCGCTTCCGTGGCCGCTCCTTCATGGCCATGGTCCTCGCCCCGTCGCAGCCCGTCGCCGACTGGCTCACCGACCTCGACGCCCTGGCAAGGCGCTCGCCCGCCTTCTTCGCGGGGCGGCCCGTGATCCTCGACGTTTCGGGCCTCGGGCTCGATCGGTCGGCGCTCTCCGGCCTCGTGGCGGATCTCGCCACCCGCGACATCGCGATCCTCGGCATCGAGGGTGCGGGCGCGGGCATCCTCGGGGCGGGCCTGCCGCCGCCGCTCTCGGGCGGGCGCCCGGCGGCCGACATCGAGCCGCCCGACCCGGCTGCGCCGGCTCCGCCCCCCGCCGAGCCGCCGGCCGCGCCGAGCCGGTCCCTGATCCTCGACACGCCGGTCCGCTCGGGCCAGGCGATCCTGCATCTCGAGGGCGACATCACGGTGATGGGCTCGGTGGCCTCCGGCGCCGAGGTGATCGCGGGCGGCTCGATCCACGTCTACGGCACGCTGCGCGGTCGGGCGATCGCGGGGGCCGCGGGCAACCCGCAGGCGCGCATCTATTGCCGCCGCTTCGAGCCCGAGCTCATCGCCATCGACGGCCTCTACCGCACCGCGGACGACCTCGGCCCGAGCCTGCGCGGCCAGGCGATCGAGGCCCGGCTCGTGGAGGACGCGATCAAGGTGACGAAGCTCGACTGAGGCCGCGCGTCGGGTCGGCCAGCGTCCCGGAATGGCACGCCGGGGCTCCCATCGGCCGCACGAAGGATTCATTCTTGCGGCGCCGCCGGGGCGGCCGAGGGTCCTTCGCGCAAGCTTCGTCCAAGGATCCGCGGATCACCATCCCGACCTTCGACAATGGAGCGGCGGCCGCTGCCGGATGTCGGGTCGAGATTCGCGGCGCACCACGATGCGAAACGGCTCGCCGTATCGAAGTGTACCGTGCCTCTGCATCGCCGCGCCGAAGGCATTACTCGCCCGGCCCGAAGAACAACGAACGTTCGGATCCTGCCTTCTGCCCGTTATCAACCGCCTGCCCGCGATCCGAAACAGGGCGGCGCGCGGTTTTTGAGCGTTTTCTGCGCTCCTTTAACGGACGAGCGAAAATCTTAACCGTTCGGTAACCATATCGACCGTCAATGGTCCGGTAAGGAATCGTTCACCGCCGTGACCAGCCAGACTCCTCCCCGCCGAACTCTTCCGCTGCGTGGCCGAGCCTTCAAGGCCCTGGCCCTGGCACCCGAGACCCCGCTGGCCGAATGGCTCGCCGATCTCGATGCCGCGCTGAAGCGCTCCCCGACGCTCTTCGATGGCCGCGCGGTCATCCTCGACGTCGCGGCGCTCAAGCCCGGCAAGGACGACCTGCAGGCGCTGCTCACCGATCTCGGGCTGCGCCGCATCAAGATCCTCGGCGTCGAGGGGGCTGAGGCCGCCGCGATGCCGGGCGACCGGCCACCGCTTCTCGTCGGCGGCCGCCCCGTCGACACCGTCGAGATCCCGGAGGTGCCGGGCGAGCCCGAGGCCCCGCCCTCGACCTCGCTGATGATCGAGGGCTCGGTCCGCTCGGGCCAGTCCATCGTGCACCCGACCGGGGACGTCACCGTGATGGGCTCGGTCTCCTCAGGAGCCGAGATCCTCGCGGGCGGCTCCATCCACGTCTACGGCGCGCTGCGCGGACGGGCCATCGCCGGCGCCGCCCGCAACCCGCGCGCCCGAATTCTCTGCCGCAAGTTCGAGCCCGAACTCCTCGGCATCGATCGCTTCGTCCGCACGGCCGAAGAGATCGGCACCAGCCTGCGCGGGCGCCCCGCGCAGATCTGGCTCGACGGCGGCGCAATCAAAATGGCCAGCTTGGATTAAGGAGTCACGAGAATGTCTAAGGTTCTCGTCGTCACATCGGGCAAGGGCGGCGTCGGTAAGACGACCACCACGGCGGCCCTCGGGGCCGCCATCGCGCAGAGCGGAAA
>NZ_JAVDVV010000031.1:0-69417 GCF_031457035.1 Methylobacterium sp. BE186 | reverse complement strand
TGAAGGGCACGGCGGAGGTGACGCTCAACGAGCGGCTGGTGCTGGTGCACGAGAACGAGGCGATCTACCTGCCGATCGGCTCGATGCACCGGCTGTCGAACCCCGGCAAGATCCCGCTGGAGCTGATCGAGGTGCAGGTCGGCTCCTACACCGGAGAGGACGACATCATCCGCGTCGAGGACGTCTACGGACGCTGAAACTGAAGTGGAAATCAAAGGCGAGTCGCAACCCGCAAAATTTCGAATGATTGTGAGATCTCGATCTATGCCAGAAAGTACCCATGGCGGACATCCTGAAATCACGAGACTGATAGTCTCTCAATTTCTCGAAAAAGTGCGTTGATTTTGAAGTCTTTCTAATTGAAACGCGAAATAAGTCGCGATACGGTCAAGCCTACGTGATTGAAACGTAACTTCCATGCTGAAAATCACTTCTAAGGTGTTGCGGAAAATGTCCTTCAGTAGGATCTCGCAACTAAAGCTCAAACGCAGGCGAGCTTACGAGCAGAAGCTAATTAATGGATCAGGGCTTTTCGACGAGAACTGGTATAAGCAGGCCTATCCAGATGTCGCTGGGTTCCCACATAGTCCCCTCGCACATTATCTAGATCGCGGGGCTGCAGAGGGCAGAGCAGCAAGCCCGCTCTTCGATACCCAAGCGTACATCAAGGCTAACCCTGACGTGCGGATTTCGGGAGTCAATCCTCTAGTACATTACATCGAGCATGGCGCACGCGAGGGCCGGTGTGCCCCGCCAACCTCTTCAGAAGATTTAGAAGCCCAATCCAGTTATTGGATGAAAGTAATTAACGACTCTGAACTATTTGACGAGGATTGGTATCTTCGGACCTACCCTGACGTTGCCGCTGGGAAAGAGAGTGCCGTTCGTCACTACATTGAGCGCGGGGCAGCGGAAGGTCGAGCGGCTGGCCCGTTTTTCGATACTGCAGCATACCTTGCGGCCAACGCTGACGTCGCCGAGTCAGGCATTAATCCTTTATTTCACTATATTCAGCATGGAGCGCGGGAAGGCAGGTCATTCGCCAGCACCGAATTCGATATTTTCAGCGATGTTGGACTTGCGGCACTGGTTAAATCACCAACTACTGCAGTAAATTGGAAGCTTGATGTATCAGACGCACCTCTCACCGCTCAGACCGGTGCGCGAATTGTGTTAGGAGCCCTTCGGCAAAGCCGCCAATTACGCATAAGGTTTCCACGAGCACTGCAAGAGGGAGCAGAAGGCGCCTACGCCGTGTGGTTGAAGTCTGAGGGACTGGAAGCCCTCGGCTTCTCGAATCTTTATGGAAGCGCGATTGACGCTGCATTTTCTGAGCGGTTCGATGCAGCTGCCCGCCAATTCCTCGCGTACAATGATGAGCTTCGAGCTGCTGAGCCACTATTTTTATTGCCGACCGGCCTGAAGCGAACGTGCCAAGCGCTTTTTGCAGCTGTCAGTAAAGGAGATTTAAATCTTGAGAGCGTGTGGTGGTTTCTGATCTCGAATGCCGAAGATGTTCAAGCTGCACTCTGCGAGACTTGGGCGATTACTCCCAGCTGGCAGAAAGAAGTGCCTGACGGCGGAACCGTCTTCGGTATAGTTAAACTTGCTGAATGGGTCGCTCGAAGATACGGTTGCCGCGACCATGGCATATTCGCCCAGGACTACCCAAGATTTATGTGCGACGCGGCTCAAGTCCGCCTAGCTTATGCGTGTCGTGAGGATTGGCGCTCGCTCTTCCCGAATGCGTTTTGCGATGTAGCCTCGGCTCAAGATTTTATTAACTTCCTTAATACACCTGCTTCAGGGTTGCATTTTTTGCCGCGAGCATGGTTAGCTGAGCGGTTAAACGGCGATTTAGCTCGAGAGATCGCCCAACCGGGCCTGAATATTCTGGGCCATTTCTCTTATCGTTCAGGTTTGCGTGTCTCGGTTGAAAACATCGTGCGGGGGTTGTCCGGCAGAGGAATAGCTTTGAGTTTACGAGATGTTCCCGTAGCAATAACCATGGATGAGCCCTCAAGCCCTCGCCTCATTGGAGTTGAAACTTACGATATAACGCTAATCCATATTCAGCCGGAGCCTTTTTTCGCACAAGTCTATTCGCGGGCTTGTTTGTCTCCTCGTGAACCACGAACTTATCGAATCGGGTACTGGTACTGGGAGTTGGACGAAGTTCCTTCGTCTTGGAATGAAGCAGCTTTGGGGTGCGATGAACTGTGGACGGCCACTGAATATATTGCCGCTGGATTACGGAAGCGATTTCGGCAGCCAGTTCATGTATTAAGTCCTGGCTTAGAGCTTGAAAAATTTAATTTACAGCCGCGGTCCGAATTCGGGCTCTCGACGGACGAATTTATATTTTTGTTCGTCTTTAGCATGTCTAGCATTCTTGACCGTAAGAATCCGTTTGGATTGATTGAAGCTTTTAAACTCGCTTTTTCGAAACAACCGAGAGTTAGGCTAGTAATAAAAGTCTTGTTTGGGCGACAATATTCGGATTCGCTTGAATCATTGATTGAGGCGGCATCTGGGTGGAATATATCAATAATAAGCGATGACTTTACGCGGGAACAGACTTTAAGTCTTATTGCTGTAGCTGACGCATACATTTCTCTTCATCGAAGTGAAGGCTTCGGGCTAACGATGGCAGAGGCGATGCTACTTGAGCGGCCTGTAATTGCTACTAGATATTCAGGTAACTTACAGTTTATGAATGACAATAATAGTTTGCTTGTAGATTGTGATTTGATTCGACTACAGGAAGATACTCCACCATACAGTGCCTTTCAGACTTGGGCTGAACCCTCCGCGTATCACGCCGCAAATCAGATGCTGCGCTTGTTCAATGATCCTGATTTGCAGCGCGAGCTTGGACGGAAGGGGAAGGAGGATATGGAGAGGCTGTATAATTACCGCGTCGCGAGCCAAGCTATCTGTGCGCGCATCGACCAAATATATAGTGACATGTTACGAAGTCCGGTGACAGGGATCCAACGCTGATTAGCAAGGGCTATTGCGATGTCGGCAAGACATAGGACGAATGTCGAATGGCCGGCAAAAGTGCGTGCATTGACGGGCTCCGTGGATCTATCATTCCCGATTTTAGGTGGTGTGACCATTACGGCCTGTGATCGCTTGAACCACCTGATGGTGTGAGCGTTTCGCCTCTCCTGAGGGAGGAGGAGCGATGCTGTCGGACGCACAATGGGCCGAGTTGGAGCCACTCGTTGAGGCCTGTCGGCCGAAGGGCAAGACGCCACCACAGGATCTGCGCCGCACCGTCTCGGCCATCCTCTGGCGGCATCAGAACGGCGCCAAGTGGCGCGCCGTGCCAGCTGAACTCGGACCTTGGTGGCGTGCCGCTCAGATCTTCATCCGTTGGGCGCGCGCTGGTGTCTGGGAGCGGCTCCTCAGCCTTGTGCAAGAGCGCGGGGTGCAGCTCGGCATGGTGTTCCTCGACGGCACCAGCGTGCGCGCGCACCAGAGGGCGGCGGGGGCTGCTTAGGGATCTCAAGCTGAGCGAGACCATCTTGAGGCGCTTGGCCGCTCTCGTGGCGGATACGGAACCAAGGCTTGCGTGACCGCCGATGGCGCAGGTCGTGCCATCGGGACTATCGGAAATTCCGTGTGAGGGCGGCGAGTTGAACATCAGGCCGCCATGGCCCGGGCGAAGCGCTCGCCGAAGATGACGGCGAACTGGGCCTTGGCCATGATCCACTCACGCGGACCCATCTTCCACGCCTTCTCGGAGCGGTTCAAGACGAGGTAGAGCAGCTTCAGCGCAGCCTCGTCGGTCGGGAAGTGCCCCCGGGCGCGCACAGCCCGACGCAGCGTGGCGTTCAGAGCCTCGATGGCGTTCGTCGTGTAGAGGATCCGACGGACCTCGCCGGGGAAGGCGTAGAACGGGATGACCTCGCTCCAGGCCCGGCGCCAGCTCTGGGCGATGGCCGGATAGCGCCGGCCCCACTCGCCCGCCTCGAAGGCAGCCAAGGCCGCCTCGCCGGCCGTGGCGTCGAGCGCGCGGTAGATGTCCTTCAGCGCGGCCGCCACGAGCTTGCGGTCCTTGTAGGAGACGAAGTCGAGGCTGTGACGCAGCAGGTGGACGATGCAGGTCTGGACCGTTGCCTCTGGAAACACCGACCGGATCGCGTCGGGGAAGCCCTTCAGCCCGTCGACTACGGCCACGAGCACGTCCTCCACGCCGCGGTTCCTGAGCTCGTTCATGACCCGCAGCCAGAACTTGGCGCCTTCGTTCTGCTCCAGCCACAGGCCGAGGATCTCCTTGGAGCCGTCGGCGCGCACGCCCAGCGCGATGTGGACGGCCTTGTTGCGGACCAGGCCCTCGTCGCGCACCTTGATCCGCAGGGCGTCGAAGAACACGATCGGGTAGACCGGCTCCAGCGGCCGGGCCTGCCAGGCGGCGACCTCCTCCAGCACCGCGTCGGTCACCGCGCTGATCAGGCCGGGGGAGACCTCGATCCCGTACAGCTCGCGCAGGTGCCCGACGATCTCCCGGGTGCTCATGCCGCGGGCGTACATCGACACGATCTTATCGTCGAAGCCCGGAAAGCGGCGCTGATAGCGGGCGATCAACTGCGGGTCGAACGTCGCCTGCCGATCACGCGGGATCGAAAGCTCGATCCGGCCGGTCTCAGTAGTCACGGTCTTGCGGCCATAGCCGTTGCGGCTGTTGCCGGCGTCCTCGCCCGCCAGATGGTGGTCCATCTCGGCGTTGAGCGCCCGCTCGGCCAGGGCCTTCTTCAGCGCGTCCAGCAAGCCATCGGCCTCGAACGCCGTCTTGGGATCGGCGCCGGCCAGCAGCTGGTCCAGGAGCGCGTCAGGGATGTGCGGTGCTTTCCGTCGTGCCATCGGGGACCTCCTTCGGGTCCACTATGGCCGCCCAACACGAAATTCCTGACAGTCCCCGTGCCATCGCGTTCCGGATCGCGCACGGTCAGGCGCATGAGCTGCCTCAGGCTATCCCGCTGCTCGGTCAACTGCCGGGCGTGCCCAAGTGGGTGGTGGGCGACCGAGGCTACACCAGCCAACGTTTCCGCGAGCACATCTGGGGCATGGGCCCCCGGCCTGCGATCCCGCCGCAGCGGCACGATGCCCCTGTCGCCTGCCCGGATTGGATCTACACCAACCGCAACCGGGTCGAAGGAGTCCTTACGCAAATGACAAAAGCGGCCTCGTTCGCCGTCGGGTCCGACCGGGATCACGTAGTGGATCTCGACTTCCGCATCGGCGACGATGACCCGATCGACGAGCAGCTCCACCAGTTCGCGCCGTTGGGCGAAGTCGGCGCCGACTAACCCAGTTGCGATGCGACGACAGAACTCCTCCGCCGAGCTCGCCCAGCCCGCAAGCTGAGCTTGCCGGTCCACCCGGCTTTCCAGCTGCTTTGTTTGAACCTCCAGCACCTGGAGGCGATTCTCCGTTGCCTGACGCCGCCGTTGGTACTCCGGCAGCGGGATGACACCGAGCAGAAATGCTTCGGTCAGGCGCTCCAGCTGCCGTTGGAGGCCACCCCGGCCCTGGCGCAACTGCTCACGTCGGGCTTGCAGGTCCTGCGGCAGCCAGCCCCCGCCATGCGCCCGAGCCAAGGCCGCGGCCACCTGCTCGGGCTCGCTCAGCAGAGCACACAGATCCTGCCAGACCAGCTCGTCGAGCTGGTGGGCCGGCGCGTAGCGCGCCGAGCAGGGCTCCTCGCGGCCGCTGCGGCCCGGGTGCCCCTTGGCGCGGCATCCCAACGACGTTCCGCAACCAAACAGGTTCAGCACGCGCCCGAGGTCGTGGGCACCGCAGCAGGCCTCCATAGCTCAGGAAGGCATAGGCGCAGGCCTACGGATAAGGCTTCCGTAATTGGTTGTGTTGCGTCAAGCCCCGAATGAGCGTTACCTCGCCGGCGTCGTGCTTCTTACCGAGGTCAGCAAAGTGCTGCCACATCATGCGGTCAGACAGGGGCGGCAAGCTCATCGATGGTGCGTAGACCACTCCCAAGAACGGCTGCGGCCTCAGCCACGGCCTTGTCGCTCCCTGCGTCCCCGTGACGGGACCTCAAACGATCAGGACGGATCCGCCCCGCTCCGAACGGTTTGCCTCCTTCACGCTGGTAGGCTCTCACTGCCCCAGTGGAAGCTGGTTCCTTCCACCCACATTCTGTACAGCACGACCGCCAGCTTCCGGGCCAGCGCGACTTTCGCTCGCTTCATGCCCCGCCGCGTGGCCACCTCAAATGCCCAGCGCTTCAAGGCTGAGAAGCGCACCGCGCCCGTCAGTAGGATGTGGGCGACTTCGAAGAGGGCGGTTCGCACCAACACGTTGCCCAGGCGGAGGACTGCACCCATGATGTCCGTCTCGCCTGACCGGTGCTTGTGCGGAGTCAGGCCGAAAAGCGCGCCGACATCCTTGGAGCGCCGAAAGCGCGCCGGAGCATCCACGCTCGAGGTGAAGGCGATCAGCGCCCCCACTCCTGGCACCGTCATCAGCCGCCGACAGACCTCATCCGTACGTATGATCGCCAGCATCACCCGATGCAGCTCGGAAAACTCCGATCGGAAAGCCTCGCATGCCTTCAGCATCGCTTCGGCCACCCGGTCCAACATGGTGTGACCGGCGACGCGGCGGTGTATTGAGTGTGCCATGGTGAAAGACACAACGAAGCACTTCATCGCCACTGCGATTCAGGGTTGGACGATGCGCTTCGCTTGAGGCAAAACGCACCCGTGATGAGGAAGGTGAGTTTTAATAGCATGCGGCTAAAAATTCGGAGACCGTTGTTTCGAGCGAAAGCCGCGCGGGAGCGTGGCCTCGCGGAGCAGGTCGACGCATCTTGGTACCTTGCCCGATATGCAGATGTGTCGGCTGAAGGCATGGACGCGACAGAGCATTATAGACGCTTCGGCCGCGCTGAAGGACGCTTTCCGAACGAGGTGGTTGAGGCTCAGCACCTTGCGGCCCAAGCAATCAGCCGCTTGAACGAGCAAGTAGGTGCTCTCGCGAGCAACTTGCAAGATGTTCGTCAACATGTTCCCAGTTTGCTCAACGCAATCGCGACCGTACCCGCTCTTTCACATGCTCTCGCTGCGAATGAAATTTCTAACCGCAAGAAACACGATCAGATAGACGCGATGGATCGCAGCCTGGAGGAAGTGCGTCAACACATCCCAAAACTGATAAATACGATAGATGCTTTTCCAGCACTGATTCACGAACTTAACGATCTAAAAAAAGTAGTGTCCCAGACCGATGCCGCCCTCCATGATTTGCGTGTACGAGTTTCAATAGCAATAGAGAGGTTAGAGAGGAATACCACCGAGCTAGACCAGCTTCGGCTAACAACCGCTTATATCCAAGATGACTGTGCCGATATTTCGAAATCTTCGGAAAATGCAAGACGAGGTATCGGCGAATTATGGGGACGCTTGGAGGTCAAACGAAATGAGATTTTTCATGAGATTTCGTCCGAGAGCGGTTCCGCGGAGATGAAAAATACGCCGGCCGCTTGTAGAATATTGAATGAAGGAAAAGTCAAGCACGCGAAATTATCAAAGGACATTAAGTTGAACCTTGGATTCGATTTTGTGCCTTTAAACGACCATATTAACGTGGGTGCTCTAGAAATTCCAGGTGTTGATGTCGTCGCTGATATTGGCGAAATGCCATTTGAGGAGTCGAGCGTCAATGAAATACGCTCTGCTCACTTGTTAGAGCATCTTCCGCAAGAGCGACTTAGACGATTGCTGCGATATTGGCGTGGACTTCTCAAAGAGGGAGGAAAATTCCGTGCAATCGTCACAGACGGAGAAGCAATGCTGAGTGGGGTAAACAGCGGTACATATTCTTTTGATGACTTCCGCATGGTTCTGTTCGGAGCGCAAGAGTACAACGTGAGATCACAATTGAATATGTTTACCCCTGAGAGTTTGCGAATAATATTGAAAGAGTCGGGTTTTGACGAAATTGTGTTTGTGCAGAAAGGCCGTATAAATGGAGCATTATTTGAGTTTGAAATTATCGCTACTCGCTAAGCTGAAGTAATGACTTTCGAATTTGCGAAAGCATTTGGATTTTTACGGGGATTACCAATTTCTTGGAGTTATACTCGTGAACTTAGATAATTTATTGTTCAATCCGAAAGTATCTATAATAATATGCACCGATGGCCGAGCAAAAAGTCTTTCCGTTACTATTGACAGCCTGCAATCGCTTAAATACAAGAATTTCGAAATCTGCGTAGTATATGGTCCGACCCGTGACGGAACAAGGCAGATCATCGCCGAATGGTCACATTTGATAAAATTTGCTCATTGTCCGGAAAGAAATTTGTCGAAATCTCGCAACATTGGGCTCGCATTAGCATCGGGCGAAGTTGTAGCCTTCTTGGATGATGATGCAATACCGGAACCTGAGTGGCTAAACGAAATAGTTTTACCATTCCGAGATCCGAAAGTTGCAGTCGCCGGGGGATTCCTTCTCGATCATACGGGCGTATCTTATCAGTGGCGGTACGGAACAACAGACAGACTCGGCCGCGCTGACCTCACCTGGAGCCGCGCCGCGCCGGAGTTTAATTTTCCTTTCTCAGAGAGCTTTCCGCACGTCATTGGCGCTAATAGCGTATTCAGGCGAGAAAATCTTCTTAACGCCGGCGGTTTCGACGAACATTTTGCCTATTTTCTCGATGAAACTGACGCCATTCTGCGCGTGCTAGATTCCGGAGGCAAGGTTGAGCAGTTGAACGGCGCGCGCGTGCATCACAAATTCCGTCCTAGCCACCTTCGCTCGGAAGAAAAGATTCTTACTAGCTGGTATAATATAGTATATAGCAAGACATATTTCTGCTTGGTCAACGGTGTTTATTACTACTCAATGTCTCAGATTATGAGTGAAATAATTGCATTTGCTGAGGGCCTACGCCGAGATCTTGAGTGGGCGGTAAGCACTGGTCTGCTCAGTGCAGACTTTTCTGCGAAGTTTGATTCCGAAGTTAACCTAGCTTTAAAGGACGGTCTGACTAGCGGGCTAAAAGGTGAAAGACAACTATACGAGCGCCATCACTACGCATCTTTTGAAGAGCCGTTCAAACATTTCGGATTGTCCGGTCGTTTAGAAGGTAATTATGTGGTTTGCATTATAACGCAGAACTATCCTCCACATGTTGTTGGAGGTAAGGGTGAGTATATTCACTTGCTCGCGCGCATTTCGGCGAAGCTTGGGTATCAAGTGCATGTCCTTGCAAAAGCTGATTCACATTCGACCGTTGATTTTGAGGATAGCGTCTGGGTGCACCGCATTGCCCAGGAGTTCCGACCTCGCTGTGCTGGGGCCCGTACGCTCCAAGTGCCGCAGCACATGTGGGATTACTCCGCATCAGTGTTGCAAGAGATCCAAAATATCAATGAAATTAGACCAGTTGATGTAATTTACGCACCTATTCAGGGTTGTGTAGGAATTGCAGCATTGTTAAGCGGCGAGTTCAACCTAGTCACAGCAATTCAGAATACTTTAAAATATCGTCTTGAAAGCTGCGAGCACCTTATTGCAGATGAAATATCTATGCGAGATTTTTCCGAGTCGATGATGCGGATTGAGCGAGAGTTACTTAAACGGTCGAGTGGCATTCATGTAATAAGCTCGGCGACTATATGTGAAATTGAGAGCGCCCACGATGCTAAATTTAACTCAGAACTTATGGCTGTTATTCCACTTGGACAAGAAGATTTATCAGTTTTGCCCTTTTTAGAGCCACCTCCTATTTCTCAGAATACTATAAGAATCTTATTCGTGGGACCATTGGAAGATCGCAAGGGGGCCGACATACTTATGGCCGCACTTCCAGAGATACTGATCTCGAATGCGGAAGCCATCGTTGATATAGTTGAGAGCGATCAGATTCCAGCCGAAAAAGGGCACACCTATAGGCAGATCTTTGAGTCTGATCATTCTAATGAAAATTTCAGCTCAAGAGTGACATTCCACGGCGAAGTTGAAGAGCTGGCGCTTCGTGGTTTTTACCGGTCTTGCGACGTATTCGTCGCTCCATCCCCCTCCGAGTCGTCTGGGTTAATTTTGCTTGAAGCAATGATGTTTGGTAAACCGGTGGTCGCCTGTCGTTCTGGGGCTACGGTCGAGATTGTTGAAGATGGTGTCACAGGATTTCTTATTGAGCCGGGTAGTGTGGTTGCGCTCAGTGAAAAGGTCACTTCGCTCATAATCAATTATGATCTTCGGAAGCGCATGGGTGAGGCAGCACGCGCTCATTACGAGGCGCATTTCACCCCTGAGCAAATGACCGAGAACGTCTTAGCTTTTTTGAAGAGAATAACCGCTTCATACTCTATGGCGAACTGATGATTTAGATTCGGACTGGGATACGAAGAAAATCGTTGACCGTCGAATCGCGGGGACGTGTTGGGTTTAGTGGAGAAGCAAGCTTTTCTGGGTGGCCGTTCATTGCTTCCTGGAAGCCGGCATGTAGGTCTGTAGATGCAAAGTGCAAGTCGCTGGCCAAAGGGGCCTGGAGTGTAGATGCGGCCTATCATGTGGCTTGACGTGTGTCTCTCAGGAGGCGGTCGCCTAGAGCTATTGCCGACCGCTGCGGGTCGGTTGGGGTTCCCTGACGAGACGTGATCTGATTCCCTGTGGTCATCGACAGGAGGATCGATGGGGTCACCGTTGTCATCGGATCTGCGCGAGCGCGTCGTAAAGGCTGTGTCGGAGGGCGCCTCGCGGCGTCAGGCCGCCGAGCGGTTCGGGGTCAGTCCCGCCAGCGCCATTCGCTGGCAGGAGAGCTTCGAGCAGGAAGGCCGGGTGGTGGCCAAGCCGCAGGGCGGCGACCGGCGCTCACAGCACGTGGAAGCCCATGCCGACCTGATCCTGCGCCTGCGCGCGGAGCAGCCGACACGGATCCTGTCGGAGTTGCGTGCCCTCCTGGCCGAGCGCGGCATCACGACCAGCGAGAGTGGCCTGTCGCGCTTCTTCCGGCGCCACGCCGTCACGCACAAAAAACACGTTCCACGCCGCCGAGCAGCAGCGGCCGGATGTGAGGGCCGAGCGCGAGGACTGGTTCAAGGCCCAGGACGAACTCGATCCCGAAAGGCTCGTCTTCCTCGACGAGACGGCGAGCACCACCAACATGGTGCGCCGCTACGGCTGGGCGCCGCGTGGCGAGCGCTGCCGGGTCGCGGTTCCGCACGGACATTGGAAGACGACCACCGTCACGGTCGCCCTGCGCACCAGCGGGGTGGCGGCCATGGCCCTGTTCGACGGAGCCACCAACGGCGAGCGCTTCCGGGCCTACGTCACCGACACCCTGATGCCCGTGCTGAAGCGGGGTGACACGGTGATCATGGACAACCTCGGTGCTCACAAGGTGGCCGGCGTGCGCGAGGCGATCGAGGCCGTGGGCGCCAAGTTGCTCTACCTTCCGCCCTACTCGCCGGACTTCAACCCGATCGAACAGATCTTCGCAAAGCTGAAGGCCGACCTACGCAAAGCCGCCGCTCGGACGCTTCCAGACCTGGAAGCGGCGATCCGATCCGCCTTCGACAGTCTCACTCCAAAGGCTTGCCGCAACTGCCTCACAGCGGCCGCATACACCGCATACGATCCAACCTGATCGGCATCAGCTCTAGTGCAATCGTCAAAAGTAACTTCTGATCTACCGTAGGGGGTAAATTTTTGGCGAAGCGCTGCGCGAATCTTCTCTGAATAGCGTGATCGAGGTGCTTATTCCAACCAGCTTCAAGGTGACGCAACGGTCCAGTCCTTTTTCAGTGAGTTGGCACAATTGGGGCCTAAGTTGCTTTATGCTGTTCCAGCTGTCGGACAATGCCGGCATTGCTGGGGCGAGCTACATGGAACCAAAATGGCTAAATCCCGGATCATACGGTGGTACAAAGCGCCTGAAAGGAGAACATACAGACCGTAGAGGGTCGGGAGAACCGTTATTATGGGTTTGAGTAAATATTTCGCCGCAATGCTGCGAACTGCAGTGGTGTTGAAGGAAACGGGAGCGAATATGTCATAGCCTCGCATTCGCGACAGATAAATCTTTGCCTTAAGGTGTGTCTTTTCCGATGGCTCAAAAGTGCCGGTTGCACGAGCGGATCGGTACCTCATCATTTATTCTGAAAAATCGTGTGCGCTATCGCTTCTGAGCACTGCTAAGAAAGCTATTTACCTTCAGAGGTGTGTAATATCGAAGTGTAAAAAGGTAAAAAATTTACATGAATGATCGCAAATACGAGCCTTCTAAGACGCGGGATGATCAGGAAAGGATACGTCCGAAAGTTGCTATAATCAATAGCATCGCGGTTAAGAACGATGCTATATCCGCTTCTGTAGTCGACACATATAAATCTCTTGCTTACAATAATCTATTCGAAGTTTCTTTGTTCTGCTACAAAAACGATTTCACCGAGATTCCGGCTCGGATAATTTCAGGGGTCAATGAACTGATTTTCGACCGTGGCTATCTAGATGCCGATGTCATTCTTTGGCATTTTGGGATCTATTATGAGCTTTTTAACGCTGCGCTTTTAGGAAACGGTCATGCTCGACGCGTTGTGCGATTTCATAACATTACTCCGAAAGAGTTCGTTCCTGTATCCGCATGGGATATAATCGATCAGTCGAATAGACAGAGCCACTTTTTGCGCTCAGTTGACGAGGTTTGGGCTGATAGCTTTGTCAATGCGGAGGCAGCGCGTTCTCTGGGAGTTCAGCCCAGCAGGATTCAGGTAATTCCTTTGATAGTCGACGAAGGCACAACCGCCGATATTTTTGATAAAAGCTCTTCTGATGTCAAGATTCTATTTGTCGGACGCTTCGTTTCATCGAAGGGCGTGCTTGAACTTCTTCAAGTCGTCGATCGACTGTGCCAAAGAGGCAACATTCGATCGATTACACTGAACCTTGTCGGAAACATCGAATTCTCTGACATCGATTATATCGATAAATTGACTAAGTTTATTGATATAAATGGGCTGAGTAGAATCGTAAATATGCTTGGTTCTGTTACGAGTGCGGAGTTATTGCAACTCTATAGAGATTCTCACATACTTGCTATACCGTCATACCACGAAGGTTTCTGTAAGCCGGTAATTGAGGGTCTCAGAAACTCTTGTATACCTGTAGGATATGCTGCTTATAACGTGCCTTACGTTGCGAACGATCTTGGCCGTCTTGTAGAGCCAGGAGATCTACGCAAACTCGAAGAAGCTTTTTGGGAGATCGCCAATGCATTACCCGGTGCGCTGATTTCACCGAATCTGCCGCGCCTTCCTTTAGACATGGGGTATATAAGCGCTGCGGAGTTTACAGCGAAATCACGGTCATATGTTGAGCAGTTTTCAGGTAAAATAGTGGGAGCTACCATGCGGTCGCGGCTGCACCGTCTGCTTGAGCTGTGATCCGCCTGATGATGGCCGCCCGGTGGCTCTTATTGCCGGCTGCGATTCAACGGCCGCGTCTATTCTGCTTCGTTGTTTGCGGCTGCGACCCGTAGGCGAGGGATCGCCTCGACGCTGCCGCGCGCATTGCGTCGAGGGATAGCAGGGTGGAAAAGTCGCTGTAGTCCGCCGTCAGCACGAGGGCGAGGCCCTACGGCCGCGTGCGCGATCTCGAACGCCCGCTCGGGCGCAAGACCATGGAGGCGGAGGCCCTCGACCTCGCCCGCACAAATAAACCGAGCATACCGCCCGCCTCCTGAGGCGGCCCGACGGGCGGTTCGCGGCGAAGGGGGTCGCTGACGGGCGGCGCGCCGCTGCGGGCGCGTTCTACTGGGCAAACGCTGCCGGATGAGCGTGCCGTAGAAGACTGGGAAACCGCTTCACTCACTGCCGGCCTGGCCACGAGCGGCATCACCGCGCCCTGGCTGGTTGATGGGGCGATGAACGGGCAGGCCTTCTGCACCTACGTGACGGACATGCTCGCCCCAACGCTTCAGCCCGGCGAAACGGTCGTGCTCGACAACCTGCCGGCCCACGAGGTCAGCGGTGTCCGCGAGCGGATCGAGGCCCTGGGAGCCAGGTGCTTGTACCTGCCGTCCTACAGCCCCAATCTCAATCCGATCGAACTGGCCTTCGCCAAGCTCAAGATTCTCCTGCTCAGTGCGGCGGCGCGAACCATCCCAGACCTCTGGGAAGCCATGCGGCGAAGCCTGGATCGCTTCCGCCCAGATGAGTGTCGAGCCTACCTCGCCGCTGCCGGCTACGGCGCAACCTGATCGGATGCGGCTCTAGTTCGGAGAAGCATGAGAATTCTTTTTGCGGAGGCGGACGCCAGCACCGCCGCCGTTCTCCGGAATGAACTCAAGTCCGGCATCCTCAAGCGCTTGCCGCATCTTCTCTAAGCTGCTCACACGCGCATCCTGTCCCGCCTCGAACCGGTTGACGGTATTAATCCCTATACCGGCTTCGCGAGCGAGATCCTGCGTGCTCCAGCCGAGCGCAGCACGGGCCATACGGCATTGAAATGGCTTCATTAGGTGAAAAGTAACCCACTTGTGGTTGACATATGCCCGTAGGCGGCTACACCTCTAATGGTGATATTTTCACCAAAGGAGGCTTGATGTCCCGGTATCGAACCATCTCGTGGTCCGCTGCTCTGCGCGAGATGAAAGCTGATCGCGACCGCACTCCGGTCGAGGAACGGCGCGCCTTCAACACCAACAGGGTTTACGCAGACATTGCGAAAAGGCGCGCGCGCGTTGCTTCTCTCTCCACGCCATTTTTCGTCGCAGGATGTTACCAGCGCCGCCCCATTATGATGGCTGCCATAGACGCAGCAAAGGCTCGTCAAGCCGTGATGGGCGAGCCCTGGAACATCTGCCTCTCCGCCGCTCTCAAAGGAACCTGGCAGGCCGCGAAGGAAGCTCGTGCGTTCGCTGCCCATCAGGCTCGGCGTGATGCCGAACGCGCGCAGCGAGCGAAACTGCGGCCCACCCCCGACCATGTGACCTCACCAAGAGGGAAAGGGCGCCCCGCACCAAGTCGTCATCCGCAGCCGCCGGGGTCGCCTGGAAAAATGCATGACGCATTATCTAGGTCGCTCCGAAGTATCCCGGTACCCATTGCCCCGCACATCTCTGGGCCTCAGCCCTGAACCCTGCTCTGCGTTGAGCCTGGTCCCCTTGCCCCCCGTCGGCTGAGGTGCCGGCAGTCTAGGTTCACCACATCTCCTCAAAATTAGCGAGGCACCATGCCCACCAACAGAACGCGCTCGCGCGCGACCAATCCCGCATGCCTAACCGTCGCCTCCACAGGCCTCCGCGCGAAGCTCGTCACCGACGAGCAGGATACCGAACTTCGAGCCTTAATCGAGCGCTACGAGCAGCTCCTCTGCAACTGGGAGGACCTCTCTCACCGAGCCCTCAAAGCCCTCGCCGATCGCTCCCCTCGCACCCACAAGCGCAGCCATGCCCCTCATCACCCCTGAGGATATCGGCACCACCCTGCGCAGGTGCCTCTCCCCACGTCGACGACTCCAAGCCTGGGAGCGCACGAACGGGAAATGCGTGGTCTGTGGTGACCGCATCGACGGCGTTCGCGAGCGCTGGATCGTGGAACATATTCGCGCCCTTGAACTCGGCGGTGCCGACGAGCTCGACAACATGGGTCCGGCGCACGAGGCGTGCGGACGCGAGAAGACCCGGGACGATCACGCCCGCGCGGCCCAGGCCAAGCGACAGAAGCTCCGCCACATCGGCGCGACGGCATCCGAACGCCCCCTGCCTGGTTCGAAGGCGAGTTCACTCAAGCGCAAAATCAACGGGACTGTAGTGCCAAGGGAAACTGTGCTGTTCGGTAAAACGATCAGATCAATGAATGAACGTGACACATCTACCACTTCGCGGTGGAAGGCGAGCACCGGCGTCAAAAACACTCTGGACGAAAGAACCGATATTTCTTCTGGCTGGATCGGCTCGAGAGAGCCCACATCCGAAGAGGTAGCCTTGACCCCGCAAAATACCGTCTCGCCGATGCCGTCGGCCTTTCCCGGGAAGGTGCCGACGCACGCGTCCCAGGAGCTGCTTCCGGCGCTCCCGGCCCATCTCGCATTCCTGTTCGAGGAGCGCCCGCTGCTGCCGGGCGAGAGTTCGGACCAGTACGACGCGATCCTCACGAGCATCGCCCAGGAGATCAAACCCCGCGACGCCATCGAGGGCATTTGGACGAAAAACGTTGTCGACCTGATCTGGGAAGCCAAACGGCTACGCATCTGGCGCCAGCGGATCCTGATTCAGGCACGCCTGAAGGCAGCCGAGATGCTGATCAAGCCGGTCCTGGAGGATCGCGATAGGGGCGTCTTCCGCCTCGACGACGGTATTGAGAGCGAAGCCCGCACGGCGGCGCTCGGATGGCTGAACGGTTGCGCGTCTGGGACGGCGGTCTTCGAGGAACTGCTGAAGGGAAGGGGGCTGACCACAGCCGACGTGATCGCAAAGGGTTTCGAACTCAAACTGCAAGATCTGGAACGGATCGACCGGATGGTTATGAACGCGGAGGATCGGCGCGACGCGCTTCTGCGGGAGATCGAGCGCAAGCGTGCGAGCTTCGGCAAAGGCCTTCGGGCGGCGACCGACGACATCATTGATGTGGAGCCGATCACCTCCTCCGCGAGCCTCGCGCAGCAGAGCGCCTGAAATGACGTCCGACCGCGCCACCAAAGCGAACCGGCGCAATGCGCAAGCGAGCACCGGTCCGCGCACTTCGTCCGGCAAACAGCGGGCATCTCAGAACGCGCGCAGCCACGGGCTCTCGGCTCGTCACGATGCTGCGGACGACGCTGAAGTCGTCCGCCTCGCTGAGACGATCCTCGGTGATCACGGAAGCGATCCTGAGATCGCAGGCGCCGCACTCGCACTTGCTGAGGCACAGGTCATGCTCGCCCACGTCCTCTCCATCAAGGCGAGGCTGATCCGCGAGGAGGTGGAAGTCGAACCGATCTCCTCGTGCTTGGATGATCAGTTCGCTACCCCGCCGTCCGCCACTCTCCTCCAGCGGCTTGAGCAACTGGATCGCTACGAGCGACGCGCGTTCTCACGACGGAAATCGGTTGCCCGCCGGTTCCTAAACTTGGCTTCCAACGGAGGGGCCTCTCTGTGCCGCGAGGGCGAGGGCCGCCTGCGATGAAACAAGTCTCTCTGGGGAACCCTTCGGCTCCTACCGTGGATGCGACATCCAGCGTCTCAACCTGTCAGCGCGATCATCAGGCCAACACAGACATGACCGCTGACGACCTGTTGGAAGCCGCAGCCGTACCGCTCATGCGCAAAACGATCGAGCTGGCTTTGTCTGGCGACCGCGTCTCCTTGCGCTACTGCCTTGACCGGCTCGCTCGTTCGAAGGCCACCCGTCCAGTGCCTTTCACCCTGCCGGAGGTGAACGCTCCTGAAGACCATCCGAAGGCGACGCGGGCGCTGCTCGAGGCAGTTGCATCGGGTGCACTGCATTCCGAAGATGCGGCGGCCCGTGCAAAGCTGCTCGACGCGCACGTCCAAGCAATGACGCTCCAATCTTTTGTTGATCGCCTGGAGTACCTCGAAGCGAGGCAGGGCCAATGAAGGCGTTGCTGCGCGATATCAAACGACGTATCGAGCGCGTGGAAAAAGATTTGGGATTGCACGAGCAGCTCTTCACGGTCGAAGCCCGCAGCGAATCTGAATGCAATGCAAAAATTGCGGAAATTGAAGCAACTCAGTTCGTCGGAAAGAACGCAATTTTTGTATGGCTTGTGGATTTTTCCGACAACGACGCGAATTAGTCTGCATTTTGACTAAAGTTTTCGACGGTTATTACGTTTTAATAATTACAATAATCTGCGAAATTTAGATTTTTTTCGACGTTTAACGCAAGAAAACAACAATGGTTCCTTTGCATAGCTGCCGCAGTAAGGCCGCATGCAGGGTGATGTTCCTGTATCCCCGCGCAGCCAAGCCTCGCAGCCGGCTTGGATGGAGGTCGGAAAAGCAGCAATTTGGCAAAACGAACCCATTTCGCTGTGTCGTCGTGGGTGCGTCGTCAAAATCTTCAACCAGCACTTCCGACCACCTCCGTCTGCGAACGTCAGACGACCGGCCCAGCCGGGTCGCCCGTCGCATGTTGCGCACAAGCCACGCCACGCCAGGCCGCAAAACACTCCCAAAAATCTGAGGAACAAAGATCCTCGCCCGTGCTTTCCCGCTTAGGTAGTCCGCGGAAGAAATGCGGAAACGCTGAGACGATCTTCCAGATTTAACTCAGATTAATGTATCGGAGACCGCGGTTTTTCCTATCCGCAGATCGCCGATCACGATCAGGGATATCGCTAAAGCGTGGCAGCACTTGCTCTCATCACCGGCGGAGCCGGCTTCATCGGGCGCCATCTCGCGACCGCCCTGCTTCGGCGGGGCTACCAGGTGCGTGTCCTCGACAGCCTCATCGAGCAGGTCCACGGCGGGCGCACGAGCCCGTCCGGCCTCGATCCCGCGGTCGAGTTCGTCGCCGGCGACGTTCGGGACGCGGAAGCGGTTGCCAAAGCGCTCAGCGGCGCCACCCATGTCGTGCACCTCGCCGCCGAAGTCGGTGTCGGGCAGAGCATGTACGCTGTCGAGCGCTACGTCTCGGTCAACGATTGCGGGACCGCCACCCTGTTCCAGGCGCTGATCGATGCGCCCGTGAAACGGATCGTCGTCGCCTCCTCGATGAGCATCTACGGCGAGGGGCTCTACCGCAGGCCGGACGGCGCCACGGTCGAGGACGCCGCGCGCCAGAACCGGCGCCCGGGTGAGCCCTGGGATCCGACGGATGCGGAAGGCCGCCCCCTCGCACCCATCGCGACGCCGGAAGCGAAGAGCCCTGCGCTCGCCTCCGTCTACGCCCTCACGAAATACATGCAGGAGCGGCTGACCCTGACGCTGGCGCCGGCCTACGGCATGGAGGGCGTCGCGCTCCGCCTCTGGAACGTCTACGGGCCGGGCCAGGCCCTCTCGAACCCCTATACGGGCGTGCTGGCGATTTTCGCCTCGCGCCTCCTCAACGGCCAGCCGCCGATGATCTTCGAGGATGGCGAGCAGCGGCGCGATTTCGTCCACGTGGAGGATGTGGCACAGGCCTTCGTCCTGGCGCTCGAGCACCCCGCCGCGGTCGGGCAGGTCTACAATGTCGGCAGCGGCGAGGACCGCTCGGTCCGTGAGGTCGCGCAGCTTCTCGCCCAAGCCATGGGCCGCGAGGACATCGCGCCGGAGGTGACGGGCCAGGCGCGGGCGGGCGACATCCGCCACTGCATCGCGGATATTGCCAAGATCCGGCGGGAGCTCGGCTACGCGCCGCGGCGCGACTTCGCGGAGGGTCTCGCCGAACTCGCCGCCTGGGTGGCCGAGCAGGAGGCGGTCGACCGCGTCGCGGATGCGCGGCGCGAACTCGAAGCCCGCGGGCTCGTCGCGTGAGCGCGCCCGGGACGCTCTCGGGGCAGGGCGGTCGCCCGATCCTCGTCACGGGCGGCGCGGGGTTCGTCGGCGCGAACCTCGCCGACGCGCTCGCCCGCGAGGGTCACGCCGTCATCGTCTACGACGCGCTCGCCCGCGCCGGCGTGGAGGCCAACCTCGCCTGGCTCCGGCAGCGGCATCCGGCGCGCATCAGCGCCGTCGTCGCCGATGTGCGCGATCGCGGCGAGCTCGCCCGAGCGGTGGCGGAGGCCGGCGCCGTGGTCCACTTCGCCGCGCAGGTCGCCGTCACCACGAGCCTCGTCGCCCCGCGCGACGACATGGAGGTGAATCTCGGCGGGACCCTCAACCTCCTGGAGGCGATCCGGGCGCGTAGCGCCCCGGTGCCGCTCCTCTTCGCCTCGACGAACAAGGTCTACGGCAACCTGCCCGACATCGCGCTGGTCCAGGAGGGCGAGGCCTATCTCCCCGGCGACGCATCCTTGCGCGCCCGCGGCATCGGGGAGGACCGGCCCCTCGATTTCCACACCCCCTACGGCTGCTCCAAGGGCGCTGCGGACCAGTACGTCCTCGATTACGCCCGCAGCTACGGCATCCCGACCGTGGTCATGCGCATGAGCTGCATCTATGGCCCCCGCCAGATGGGCAACGAGGACCAGGGCTGGGTCGCCCATTTCCTGATCCGCGCCCTGCAGGGCCTGCCGATCACGCTCTACGGTGACGGGCGGCAGGTGCGCGACATCCTGCACGTGCAGGATGCGGTGGCGGCCTACCGCGCGGCGCTGGCGCGGATCGACCGGGTTGCCGGGCGCGCCTTCAATCTCGGCGGCGGGCCGGAGAATGCGGTCAGTCTGCGCGAGCTCCTCGCCCATCTCGGCACGCTGATCGGACGCACCATCGAGACCGAGTACGCCGATTGGCGCCCGGGCGACCAACGCTACTACGTCTCCGACACGCGCGCGGTCCGCGAGGCGCTGGGCCTCGCGCCCGCCACGCCCTGGCGCGAGGGCGTCGCGATGCTGGCGGCGTGGCTGCGGGAATGGCTCGCGACGGAGCGTGGCCCTGCGCCCCGCACGCGCATGGCGGAGGCGGCGCTGTGAGGGTCGCGCTCGTCAACCCGCCCTGGGATTACCGCAACAGCATCTATTTCGGCTGCCGTGAGCCGCACCTGCCGCTCGAGCTCGGCTATGCCGCGGCGCTGCTGCGCACGGCCGGCCACGAGACCTTGATCGTCGACGCGCATCTCGAGGGCCTCGACGCCGAGGCCGCCGCCGCGGCGGTAGCCGCGTTCGGGCCCGGCATGACGGTGGTGACGACGGCACCGAGCTACCTGTTCTGGCGCTGCGCCCCGCCGGAACTGCGCGTGCCGCGCCTCTTCCTCGACGCGCTCGGGGCTCGCGGCGGGCGAACGGTCGCAGTCGGCCCGCACGGCTCGGCGACGCCCGGCCCCACGCTGGCGAAGCTCGGCTGCGACCTCGTCGTGCGCGGCGAGTGCGAGGAGGTGGTCGCGCGGCTCGCCGACGCCGAGAGCGTGAAGGACGTGCCCGGCACCGCCCTCCGCACAGGCACCGGGACGCTCGTGACCGGCCCGCCCCAATCCGCGCGGTTCACAGACCTGCCCGCCCTGCGCTGGCCCGACGCCTGGATCGCGCGCCACCGCCACCATCATCACCGCTTCGAGGCGGCCCCGGACGGGCCGGGCGCCGAGGTCGAGGCGTCGCGGGGCTGCCCCTACACCTGCAGCTTCTGCGCGAAGATCGACTTCCGCGATGCGTATCGCCGCCGCGACCTCGGCATCCTCCTCGACGAGATCGACGGGCTGATCGCGCAGGGCGCCACCTACCTCTACTTCATCGACGAGATCTTCCTGCCGCAGAAACCCCTCCTCGAAGCCCTCGTCGCCCGCGACGTCCGCTTCGGCATCCAGACCCGGATCGATCTCTGGAAGCCGGACATGCTGGACCTTCTCGGCGCGGCGGGCTGCGTCTCCATCGAGGCCGGGATCGAGAGCCTGACGGAGGAAGGCCGCGCCCGCCTCGACAAGAAGTGCCGCGCCACGACCGACGACCTCGCCGAGCGGCTGATCCACGCCCGCCGCTCGGTCCCCTTCGTCCAGGCGAACCTGATCGCGGTGGCGGGCGACGATGCCGACCTCGTCGCCGCCTGGCGCGACCGGCTGCGGGGGGAGGGGGTCTGGGCGAACGATCCCGTGCCGCTCTACCCCTATCCGAGCTCGCCCGATTACCGGCGCCTTTGGGGCGAGCCCGACGACGCGGCCTGGGAGCGGGCACACGCCCATTACCTCGGCCAGTTCGAGCGCTTCAGCGACATCCAGGAGGAGCGTCCCCTGCCGCTCCCTGAGCTCGAGGCGGCCTGCACATGCCGGTGAGCGCAGGCCACGTCCTGATGAGCGCGGACGCCGTCGGCGGGGTCTGGCAATACGGGCTCGATCTCGCGGGCGGATTGCGCAGCCGGGGCTACGCCGTCACGCTGGCGCTGATGGGCCCGGCGCCCGCCCCCGAGATTCTAGCGGCGGCCGAAGGCGCCACGGGCGCGCGCATCGTTCCGACCGGGCTGCCGCTCGACTGGACCGCGGGCACGCCCGGGGCGATCCGCGATGCGGCCGCCGCGCTCGCCCGTCTCGCCCACGAAATGGGGGCCGATCTCGTCCACCTGCACAGCCCGGCCTTCGCGCTCGCGGAGTTCGGCCGGCCCGTCGTGGCGGTCTGCCATTCCTGCGTCGCGACGTGGTGGGATGCCTGCGGCGAAGGCTGTCTCCCGCGTGACCTCGCTTGGCGCCGCGATCTCGTGGCCGAAGGCTGCCGGCGGGCCGACCGGCTGCTCGCCCCGACCCGGGCCTTCGCGGCGGCGACGCAGAGCGCCTACCGGCTCCCCGCGCCGCCCGTTGTCGTCCGAAACGGCCGCGCGGCCGCGCGCGCCATCTCCGCGGACCGCGCGCCCCACGCCTTCACGGCGGGCCGCCTCTGGGACCGGGCCAAGAACGCCGAGGCGCTCGACCGCGTCGCCGCCCGGCTCGGCCGGCCCCTGCGCGCCGCCGGGCCGGTCGAGGGCCCGAACGGGGAGGCGGCCCGCTTGTCCCATCTGCACCTCCTCGGCCGCCTCGACGATGGGGAAATCGCGCGCGAACTCGCGGGCCGACCCGTCTTCGTGTCGCTTGCGCGCTACGAGCCGTTCGGCCTCGCGGCCCTCGAGGCGGCCGCTGCCGGCTGCGCCCTGGTCCTGTCCGACATCCCGACCTTCCGCGAACTCTGGCAGGGCGCGGCCTTCTTCGTGCCGCCGGACGACGACGCGGCCGCGGCGCGAGCGATCGAGACTCTCGTCGCCGACCCGGCGCGGCGCGGCGACCTCGGGCGGGCGGCGCGCGTCCGCGCGGGCGAATACGGGGTCGAGGCGATGGTCGAGGGCGTGCTCGGCGTGGTCCGTCCGCTCCTCGGCGCCGCGCAGGCGCGGATACCCGGCGAGGCGGCCGCATGAGGATCGCCTACTTCACGCACTCGCTCGCCTCGTGCTGGAACCACGGCAATGCCCACTTCCTGCGCGGCGTGCTGCGGGAATTGATCGCCCTCGGCCACCGGGTCGAGGCCCACGAGCCGGCTGACAGCTGGAGCCTCGCCAACCTGCTCGCCGACCACGGCGAGGCGGGACTCGCGGCTTACCGGAGCGCCTATCCGGACCTGACCTCGCGCACCTTCGCCGGGACGGCCGAGGCGGTGGAGCGGGCGTCCGGCGCCGACCTCGTCCTCGTGCACGAGTGGAACGATCCGGCCCTGATCGCGGCCCTCGGCCGGGCCCGCAAGCGCGGCGCGTTCGGCACGCTCCTGTTCCACGACACCCATCACCGCGCGGTCAGCGCCCCGGAGGAGATGGCCGCCTTCGATCTCTCGGGCTACGACGGCATCCTCGCCTTCGGCGCGGCGCTCGCGGAAGTCTATCGCGGCCGGGGCTGGGGCAGCCGGGCCTTCGTCTGGCACGAGGCCGCCGATACGCGCCTGTTCCGTCCGCCCACCGAGCCCGTGCCGCGCCAGGGCCTCGTCTGGATCGGCAATTGGGGTGACGGCGAGAGGACGCAGGAACTGGAGTGCTTCCTGTTCCGCCCCGCTTTGAGCGCCGGATTGCCGCTCGACATCTACGGCGTCCGCTACCCGGAGACGGCGCTCACCACGCTGGCGCGATACGGGATCCGGTATCACGGCTGGGCGCCGAACGCCGCCGCGCCGGGCCTCTTCGCCCGACACCTCGCCACGATCCACGTGCCGCGCCGCTTCTACGTCGAGGCGCTGCCCGGCATCCCGACGATCCGGGTCTTCGAGGCGCTGGCCTGCGGCATCCCGCTCGCATCCGCCCCCTGGGACGATGCCGAGGCGCTCTTCACGCCGGGCGCCGACTACCTCGTCGCCCGGGACGGCGCCGAGATGGAACGGCACCTGCGCGCTCTGACCGAGGATTCCGCGCTCCGCGCGGCGCTGGCCGCGCACGGTCTCGCGACGATCCGCGCCCGGCATACTTGCCACCACCGTGCGGAGGAACTCCTCGGCATCGCCGCCGGCCTCGGTGCCACCGACCTGATGGAGGCCGCGCAATGAAGATCGCCTTCTACGGCTCCTCCCTGCTCTCGTCCTACTGGAACGGCGCGGCGACCTATTACCGGGGCCTGCTCCGCGATCTCGCCCGGCGCGGCCACCGCATCACCTTCTACGAGCCCGACGCCTTCGAGCGGCAGCAGCATCGCGACATCGACCCGCCCGACTGGGCGGAGGTCTGCGTCTATGCCGCCTCGCCGGGGGCGATGCGCGCCGTCCTGGCCGAGGCGGCGGGTGCGGACGTCGTCGTCAAGGCGAGCGGCGTCGGGATCTTCGACGACGAGCTTCTGGAGGGGATCGTCGCGGCCTCGCGGCCCGAGGCCATCCGCATCTTCTGGGACGTCGATGCGCCCGCCACGCTGGCCGAGATGCGCGCCAACCCCGGACATGCGCTCCACCGCGCGATGCCCGCGCTCGACCTCGTTCTCACCTATGGCGGCGGCCCGCCGGTGGTGGCGGCCTACGAGGGGTTCGGCGCCCGGGCCTGCATCCCGGTCTACAACGCCCTCGACCCGGAGACGCACCACCCGGTCCCTCCGGACCCGCGCTTCTCCGCCGACCTCGCCTTCCTGGGCAACCGCCTGCCGGACCGGGAGGCGCGCGTGGAAAAGTTCTTCCTCGTCGCGGCCGCGCGGCTCCCCGAAAAGTCGTTCCTGATCGGCGGCAACGGCTGGGAGAGCCGGGGACTGCCCGCCAACGTCCGCCATCTCGGCCACGTCTACACGCGGGAGCACAACGCCTTCAACGCGACCCCGCGCGCCGTGCTCAATATCGCCCGCGACAGCATGGCCGCTGTCGGATTCTCGCCCGCGACCCGCGTCTTCGAGGCGACGGGCGCCGGCGCCTGCCTGATCACCGATGCCTGGGAGGGGATCGAGCTGTTCCTCAAGCCGGGCGAGGAGGTTCTCGTCGCCCGCGACGGGCGCGACGTCGCCGAGCACCTCGCGGCCCTCACGCCTGATCGCGCCCGCACCATCGGGGAGGCGGCCCGCGCCCGCATCGTCGCCGAGCACACCTATGCGCGCCGCGGCGCCGAGGTCGACGCGATCCTGAAGCAGGAGGCCGCTCGGAAGGCGGAGGGCGCGCCCCGGCGGAGCGTCGCCTGATGGCCGCTCCCCTCAAGCTCGTCGTCCTGGGCCTCAGCCTGTCCTCCTCCTGGGGCAACGGCCACGCCACCACCTATAGGGCGCTGCTGAAGGCCTTCGTGGCGCGCGGCCACGAGGTGCTGTTCCTGGAGCGGGACGTGCCCTGGTACGCCGCGCACCGCGATCTGCCCGAGCCCGATTTCTGCCGGCTGGTCCTCTACCCGGACCTCCCGAGCCTCCAGCTCCATCGCGGGGCGATCGCGGGCGCCGACGCGGTGATCGTCGGCTCCTACGTGCCGGAGGGGATCGCGGTCGGCGAGCGCGTCCTGGCCGTCGCCAACGGCGTGCGCGCCTTCTACGACATCGACACGCCGGTTACCCTCGCTGCCCTGGAGGCGGGCACCTGCACCTACCTCGCCCGTGCTCAGATCGCGCAATACGATCTCTACCTCTCCTTCACCGGCGGCCCGACCCTGCGGCGCCTGGAAGAGCGCGACGGCTCGCCCGCCGCGCGCGCCCTCTACTGCTCGGTCGACCCGGACGCGCACCCGCCGCTCGACCACGCTCAGGCCTACGACCTCAGCTATCTCGGGACCTACAGCCCGGATCGGCAGCCCACCCTCGAACGCCTCCTGATCGAGCCCGCGCGCCGGGCTCCCGAACTCCGCTTCGCCGTAGCCGGCCCGCAATATCCGGACGGGATCGATTGGCCCGCCAATGTCGACCGGATCGAGCATCTGCCTCCGGAGCGCCATGCGGGCTTCTACGCGGCGAGCCGCTACGCCCTGAACGTGACCCGCGCCGACATGATCCGGGCAGGCTGGAGCCCGAGCGTCCGCCTGTTCGAGGCCGGCAGCATCGGCACGCCGCTGATCAGCGATCGCTGGGACGGGCTCGACGACGTGCTCGTGCCGGGCCGCGAGATCCTGTGCGCCGACACGACGGAGGACGTGCTCGCCATCCTGCGCGACCGCTCCGAGCCGGAGCGCCGCCGGATCGCCGCGGCCGCCCGCACCGCGATCCTCGCCCGCCACAGCGCCGCGCACCGCGCCGCCGAGCTCGAACGCTTCCTGCGCGAGGCCGCGTCCCGGCGCGCGCCTTCCGTGCCTGTCCTTGAAACGCTGAGTGAGTGAAGGGTCGAGCGATGCAGAACGACGGACAGACACGGGTGCTCGTCGCGGGAGGCGCCGGCTTCATCGGGTCGCACCTGATCGACGCGCTGATCGCGGAGGGCGCGCGCGTCACCTGCCTCGATTCCTTCCTCACGGGGCGCAAGGCCAACATCGCCCATCTCGCCCGGGAGCCGCGCTTCGACCTCGTCGAGGCCGACATCATCGATCCGCTGCCCGAACTGCCCCGCTTCGACTGGATCTTCAATCTCGCCTGCGCCGCCTCGCCGCCGCACTACCAGGCGGACCCGCAGCACACGATGATGACCTGCGTCGTCGGCTCGCACCAACTCCTCGAACTCGCGCGGGCGAGCGGTGCCCGCTTCCTCCAGGCCTCGACCAGCGAGGTCTACGGCGACCCCGAGGTGCACCCCCAGGAGGAGAGCTACTGGGGCCACGTCAATCCGACGGGGCCGCGCGCCTGTTACGACGAGGGCAAGCGCTCGGCCGAGACCCTGGCCTTCGACTACGAGCGCCGCTACGACCTCGACATCCGCGTCGCGCGCATCTTCAACACCTACGGGCCGCGCATGCGGGCGGATGACGGGCGCGTCGTCTCGAACGTGATCTGCCAAGCGCTCACGAACCAGCCGATCACTGTCTACGGCGACGGCGAGCAGACCCGTTCCTTCTGCTACGTCAGCGACCTCGTCGACGGGCTGATGCGCCTGATGCGGCTCGACGCGTCGCCCGGCGGACCGGTCAATCTCGGCAATCCGCGCGAGATGACGGTGGCCGAGCTGGTCTCCGTGGTCACGCGCATGACGGGCACGCGCTCGCCGATCGTGCGGCGGCCTCTTCCCGTCGATGATCCGCAGCGCCGCCGGCCGGACATCACCCGCGCCGGCTGCCTGCTCGACTGGTCGCCGCGCATCGTCCTGGAAGCCGGGCTCGAAGCGACGATCGGCTGGTTCGCCGACGAGGTCGCGCGCCGGGAGCCAGCCCCCGCCTTCGCCGGGCTGGCGGGGTCCATCGCCCGCGCGCACAGGCCGGCCGAGCCGGCCCTGCGCGGCCTCGCGCGGGGCTGACGATGTCCCGCGAGCCCGTCCGCGTCGGCATCGTCGGTGTCGGCAATTGCGCATCGTCCTTCGTGCAGGGCCTGCACTATTACCGGGACGCCGGCCCCGAGGAGTCGGTGCCCGGCCTGACGATGCCCGATCTCGGCGGCTACCGGGTTCGCGACGTCACCGTGGTCTCGGCCTTCGACGTCTCGGCCGCCAAGGTCGGCCAGGATCTGGCCGTCGCGATCCTGGCCGAGCCCAACAACACGCATCGTTTCGCCGAGGTGCCGGGGACGGGCGTGACGGTGCGGCGCGGGCCGACGCTCGACGGGATCGGCCGGTATCTCGGCGACGTGATCCCGGAATCGCCCGAGCCCGTCGCCGACGTCGTGCAGGAACTGGAGCGCACGGGGACGCAGGTGCTCGTCTCCTACCTGCCGGTCGGCTCGCAGCGGGCGAGCGAGTTCTACGCGCGCTGCGCCCTCGATGCGGGCTGCGCCTACGTCAACTGCATCCCCGTCTTCCTCGCCTCGGACGAGGCGTGGCGGAAACGCTTCGAGGAGCGCGGCCTCCCGCTCGTCGGCGACGACATCAAGAGCCAGGTCGGCGCCACCATCGTCCACCGGGTGCTGGCCAACCTCCTGCGCGAGCGCGGCGTGAAGCTGGAGCGCACCTACCAGCTCAATTTCGGCGGCAATTCCGACTTCCTGAACATGCTCGAACGCGAGCGGCTCGAATCGAAGAAGCTCTCGAAGACCCGGGCCGTCACGAGCCAGCTCGCGGCGCCGCTCGCACCCGGCGACATCCATGTCGGCCCGAGCGACCACGTGCCCTGGCTCGCCGATCGGAAATGGGCGCATATCCGGCTGGAGGCGACGGGCTTCGGCGGCGTGCCCCTCAACATGGAGCTGAAGCTCGAGGTCTGGGATTCGCCGAACTCGGCCGGCATCGTCATCGACGCCGTGCGCTGCGCCCGCCTCGCCCTCGACCGCGGCATCGGCGGCGCCCTCGTCGGCCCGTCGAGCTGGTTCATGAAGTCGCCGCCCGTGCAGTTCACGGATTCCGAGGCGCACGACCGGATGCTGGCCTTCGTCGCCGGCGAGGCGGATGCCCGCCGCCGGACCGGCGCATGAGGCGCCTGATCCTCGTCCGCCACGCGAGCCACGACCGGCTCGGCCGGATCCTGTGCGGCCGGATGCCCGGCGTGTCCCTGAGCGGGCAGGGCCGCGTCGAGGCGGCCGCGGTCGCGCGGCGGCTCGGCGGGACCGGGGCGACCCGCATCCTGTCGAGCCCGCGGGAGCGCGCGCAGGAGACCGCCGCGCCGATCGCCGAGGCGCTTGGCCTCCCGGTCGAGACGGCGGACGGGCTCGACGAGATCGATTTCGGCGCCTGGACCGGCCGGTCCTTCTCCGAGCTGGCGGGCGAGCCCGCCTGGGTCGCCTGGAACGAGGCCCGCTCCACCGCCCGCCCGCCGGGAGGGGAGAGCATGGCTGAGGCGCAGCGGCGAATCTGGGACCTCGTCGAAGGCTTCGCCGAGGCGGACGAGGTGATCGCGATCCTCGTGAGCCACGGCGACGTCATCCGCGCCGCGATCCTGCGGCTTCTCGGCCTCTCCCTCGACGCCTATGACGGGCTCGTCGTCGACCCCGCCTCCTGCAGCGAGGTGGCGCTCTGGCCGGGAGGCGGCCGCCTGGTCTCCCTCAACGAGAGGGTCGCCCCATGATCGCGATCAACGCCGGGACGTTGCGTGCGAGATCGGAAGCACTCGGCCCGTGGTTCCACAACATCGACCTGGGGGAGGGGGTCTGGACGGCCCCGGACCACTTCCTCGGCGATTATCCGGCGGTGAAATGGCGCCGCTTCAGCCACGCCCTGCCCGCCGACCTGACCGGCCGCAGCGTCCTCGACATCGGCTGCAACGGCGGCTTCTACGCGATCGAGATGAAGCGGCGGGGGGCTGCACGCGTCCTCGCCCTCGATTCCGACGAGCGCTACCTCGCGCAGGGCCGCTTCGCCGCAGACCGGCTCGGCCACGAGATCGAGTTCCGCAACCTCTCGGTCTACGACGTCGGCGCGCTGGGCGAACGCTTCGACGTCGTGCTCTTCATGGGCGTGCTCTACCACCTGCGCCACCCGCTCCTCGCCCTCGACCTGATCCGCGAGCACGTCGTGGGAGACCTCCTCGTCTTCCAGTCGATGCTGCGGGGCTCGCCTGCGGTCGAGAGGGTGCCCGAGGATTGCGATTTCTGGGACATGGACCAGTTCGAGCGCCCGGGCTACCCGCGCCTGCACTTCATCGAGGGCGCCTACGCGCACGACCTCACGAACTGGTGGATCCCGAACCGGGCCGGGATGGAGGCGATGCTGCGCGCGAGCGGCTTCTCGATCGAGAGTCGGCCCGAGCCCGAGGTCTATCTCTGCCGGTGCTCCGAACGCCCCTACGGGGCGGAGGCGGCCTATCCGGCCCGCAATCCGACGCAGGAAGGAGCCCGATGATCGAAGCGGTGATGCTCTGGAACGAGCCCAACAACAAGTCCCACTGGGACCCGGACCTCGATCCCGACTGGCTCCTGTTCGCCGAGATGGTGAAGGCGGCGAGCAGCGCGATCCGGGCCGAGAACGCGCGGCTGCCGCAGGTTCTCGGCGGCATCTCGCCGATCGACCCGGGCTTCATCGGGCGGATGGCCGCCCAGGGCGTGCTCGACGCCGTCGACGCCGTGGCGGTCCACGGCTTCCCCCTCGATTGGAACCTCTGGCAGATCCACGAATGGCCGGCCAAGATCGACGAGATCCGGGCCGTGACCGGTCTGCCGGTCTGGGTCTCCGAGGTCGGCGTGTCGAGCTTCGGCGCCGAGGAGGTGCAGGGCTGGGGCTGCGCCCGCACCGCGGAGCTGCTGAAGGGCCGGGCACCGCGGATCCACTGGTACAGCCTCTACGATCTGCCGCGCGGGTGGGAGGCCACGACGCGGCACCGGGAGGCGGAGGGATCCTCCTACTACCGCCACTTCCACATGGGTCTTCTGCGGCAGGATGGGACGCCGAAGGTGGCGCTCGACGCGTTCGCGAAGCACACGCCCGAGCTCGGCCTGTGCCAATGGTTCCACTTCGAGGATCACCGCCTCGACGATGCGGTCGCCTGGATGAAACGGCTGGGTGTGACCTACCTGCGCACCGGCCTGTCCTGGGCCGACAGCTTCCGCCCCAATGCCCTCGACTGGTTCGACCGCCAGATGGAGGCGCTCGCCGATTTCGACGTGACCGTGACCTTCTGCTTCACGCCCGAGCACCGGGGCATCGCCCCGCACCACACGAGCCCGCCCCTGGTGCGCGAGGAATTCGCCGCGTTCTGCGCCGAGATGGTCCGGCGCTACGCCCCCGGGGCGGCGCTCGCCGCCGAGCCGGGCGACACACAACGTGTGCTGCTGCCGAGCCTCTGACCACCTCTCGGCAGGCACGGCCCTGCCTCGCACGCCCCGGCGCGCAGAGGCAGGGCGCAGGTTCCTTATCGATCCGCCTTCTCGCCCGAGATCGTGAGTTCGAGGTAACGGCGGGTGGTCGGGCCGACGAGCTCGCGGACGCGGCGGGCCATCGCCTCTTCCTCCTTCAGCGATTGCTGGAAGCCGGTGATGCTCCCCCGTTGCCCGGCCGCCTCGGTGATCGTCAGGAGGGATTCGTAGGCCGCGATCTCGAAATTCTCGAAGGCATGGTTCGCGTAGGTGTTCTTCAGGATCTCGTCCTGGGCGGGGGTGTGGCCGATCGCCATCATGTTCCCGACGAAGCCGAGGAAGCCCTCCTTGAGCGCCGACGGGCTGTCGCCCACCGCCTGGAGCGCTTCCTCGAGCCGGGTGCGCTGGCCGTGGGTCTCCTCGATGTGGCGGCGCAGCGCGTCCTCCATCTCGGGATAGCGCTGCAGGCGCTCGACCTGACGCTCCATGATCTGAAGCGCCTGCATCTCCAGGGCATGCGTGTTCTTCAGGGCCGTCACATAGATGTCGCGCGTGTCGAGAGTCATCGAAAATGTCCTCTTTGCGATGCTGGAACGGATTGCAAATCGCAAAGCCTCGGACCTGATGAAAGTTCCTGCGACCGAATTCTTCGGAATGGCCGCGCTTTGCGCGATAGGCGGGAAATTAATTTGGATTAATAAGTGTAATCTTTGCTTGGCGGCTCGGAACAACCGATCTCAGGCGTGATTTCCTCAACGAAACCCGCCCCTTGCCACGTCGCCGGTCGGTCCCTCTTCGCATCGTCGCCGGACAGGATCGTCGCTCACGCACGGAAGATCGTGTCCGCGGCACCCCCGCGGCCGGTCCAGGCGAAGCCATGGGGCTCGGACGTCACGCAGGCTCGCGGCGGGTGTTCCCGGACAACCATCACAGCGCACAGCAGGAGCCGACCCATGTACTATTTCGACAAGCGCACCCAGTACCCCGTCCGCGTCGACAGCCCGGATCCGGTCTACGCCCGCATGCTGCAGCAGGCCATCGGCGGCATCGAGGGTGAGATCCGCGTCTGTATGCAGTACTTCTTCCAGGCCTGGGGCGCCCGCGGTCCGACGACGAAGTACCGCGACATGCTGCTGAACACCGCGACCGAGGAGATCGGCCATATCGAGATGCTCGCCACCGCCGTCGCCCTGAACCTGGAGACGGCCCCCACCAAGGTGCAGGAGGCCGGCGCAGCGGACGCGATCGTAGGGGCGGTGCTGGGCGGCGAGAACCCGCGCCACGTCGCCGAGGGCATGCTGCACAAGACGCTGCTCTCGACCGGCATGTCCGCCTTCCCCGGCAACGCGGACGGCGTGCCGTTCGACATGAGCCACATCTACGCCAGCGGGAACCTCGCCGCGGACATGTACTGCAACGTGGCGGCAGAGGCGACCGGCCGTACCCTGGCGGTGCGCCTGTACAATGCCACGAACGACCCGGGCATGCGCGACATGTGGAGCTTCCTGATCGCCCGCGACACCATGCATCAGCAGCAATGGCTCGCCGTGGTCGAGGACCTTGGGGGCAAGGAGGCCAACCTACCGATTCCGAACAGCTTCCCGCAGGAGGCCGAGAAGCAGGAATTCAGCTACCAGTTCTTCGCGACCTCGCACGACGGTTCGCCGCCCCCCGAAGGCCGCTGGACGAGCGGCCCGTCGCTCGACGGCAAGGGCACGTTCGGCGTGTTCCAGAACAAGCCGATGGGCGAGGAGCCGGTCCTCGGCCCGGCAAGGCCGGACAGCGCCGCACAGACCCAGCAGATGGGCTGAGCGATGGGCGGGCGGAGCCGGAGGCTCCGCCCGCGATCCATCCCATCCGGATTTTTGCAGGAAGGCGGCGCTTCGAGCGCCGGAGGAGATTGGGCATGAGCGCACACAGGCCCCTGAACCAGCAGGTGATCGTCGTCACCGGCGCGTCGAGCGGGATCGGTCTCGCCACTGCGCGCGCCGCCGCATCGCGCGGGGCTCGGGTCGTCCTCGCGGCGCGGAACGTCGAGGCGCTCGCCGAGCTACAATCCGAGATCGCGCGGGAGGGCGGGCGAGCCGAGATCGTGCGCGCGGATGTGAGCGACCGGGCGCAGGTCGAGGCCGTGGCGGAGCGGGCGGTCTCGTGCTTCGGGCGCATCGACACCTGGGTCAACAACGCCGGCCTGTCGATCTTCGGGCGCCTCGAGGAAGTCAGCGACGACGATAGCCGCAGGCTGTTCGAGACGAACTTCTGGGGCGTCGTACACGGCTCTCTGGTCGCTCTGCCTCACCTGAAGCGGAGCGGGGGTGTCCTGATCAACCTCGGCAGCGTCGCCTCGGACCTCGCCTTCCCCCTGCAGGGCATGTACTGCGCGACGAAGCACGCGATCAAAGGCTTCACCGACGCCCTTCGGATCGAGCTGGAGGAGGAGGGCGCACCGGTCGCGGTGACGCTCATCAAGCCGGCGGCGATCGACACGCCCTTCCCGGAGAACGCGAAGAACTACACGGATCGGCAGCCGAAGCTGCCCCCGCCCGTCTACCGGACCGAGGAAGTGGCGGAGGCGATCGTCCACGCCGCCGTTCACCCGCAGCGCGACATCTACGTCGGGGGCGGCGGGCGCGTGATGAGCGCGGCTCAGAGCCTCGCGCCCCGCACCTTCGATCGAGTCGCCCGAACCATGATCGCCCAGCAGCTTCGCGACGAGCCGGCCCACGACCGGGACGGGACGCTCTACAGGCCGGGTCAGGGTGGCCGCACGAGCGGCGATCATCCCGGCTACGTCATGCGCCGCAGCCTCTACACCCGCAGCGTGCTCCATCCCGTCACCGCGGCCGCCGTCGCGGCGGCCATCGGGCTCGCCGCTACGAGCCTGATCGGAAGCGGCCGGCGGCGGAGCTGAGGGGTTCGGCAACTCGGCGGGCGGCCAGTGCGTTGCAGGGATCCTGAAACGCATCCCGAACGGGAGACCCGCCATGCTCAACCGTCTTGCCGGCGCCGCCGGCCTTCTCGCCCTCTCCGCCGGCCTCGCTCTCGCGCAGGCGCCAGCCGCGACCGGCACCGCACCGCAGGCCAACCAGGCCAGCGGCGACCTGAAGGAGTTCCAGGTCGCCAAGCTCGCGAAGGTCAGCCTCGCGCAAGCCCTCGCCACCGCCGAGAGCCAGGGCGACAAGGGCCGGGCGATCGACGCCGATTTCGAGAAGGCCGACGGCAAGAACCCGGCGCATTACAGCATCAAGGTCGTCTATCCCGACGGCAAGCTGATCGAGTACGGCATCGATGCGGATAGCGGCGCCGTCTACAAGAGCGAGAACCAGCCGATCGAGCGCTACTTCACCCGTCTGAAGACCGCCGACTTCCAGAACGCCAAGACCTCGCTCAAGGACGCGCTCGCCATCGCCGAGCAGAAGGCCGGCGGCGGCAAGGCCTACGAGGCGGAGGTCGAGCGCGACGGACAATCCGTGCAGTACGAGATCTCCGTCGCACTCGCGGACCGGTCCCAGGAGGTCAAGGTCGGGCCGGACGGCAAGGTGATCGGGAACTGAGTTGGGGTCCGAGCCGGAGTAACGACACAGATCGGGGAGGGCCGGTTCGCCACGGGGCGGACCGGCCCACTCGCTTCGGGGCCCTGCCGGGAGCGCATACCACTCATGGTAGCGTGGTCCTGTTGCCGCACCCGAAGCCAAGCTATGCTGTTCGCTAAGGCAGATTACGGTCGCGCGTTGAGCAATCCCTTCATCCGCAAGCTGGAGCATGCCGGCTTGCTGTCGGCGGAGGAACGGCAGGCCCTCGCGTCGCTCTCCCAGAACGCGCGCGCGCTCGCAGCGCGTCAGGAGTTCCCGTCCGACGGCGAATTCGAGCGCATCTACATCGTGATGAGCGGTCTCGCCTGCCGCTACAAGACGCTTCTCGACGGCACGCGGCGCATCGTCTCCTTCGTCCTGCCGGGTGACCTCTGCCGCGTTCCGCCACGCAGCAGCCGAGCCACGGAATGGCGGGTTTCCGCGCTCACGCGCACATCCGTCGTCGACGTGTCACGGACTGCGCTGCAGGACGCGATGGCTCGGTATCCCGGGATCAACCGCGCCCTCTGGTGGCTCGCCCTGGTCGAGCTCAACCGCTCCCGCGAGTGGCTCGTCAACGACAGCCGCCCGGCCGTGCAGCGTCTCGCGCACCTGCTCTGCGAGTTGCTCACCTGCCTCAGGGCCGTCGGGCTCGTCGACGGGTCGGGCTGCGAGTTCAACCTCTCGCAAGTCGACCTCGCGGACGCCCTCGGCGTGTCGCACGTCCACATCAACCGGGTCCTGCAGACGCTGCGCAAGGAGGAGTTGATCGTGTGGCAGCGCCACCGGCTACTCGTGCCGGACATGGAGCGGCTGCGGGACTTTGCGGGGTTCGATCCGGCCTATCTCGACCTCGAGGGCCTGTCGGCGTCCTCGGACCCGGTGCCGGCCGGGGACTAGGTCGCCGGCCGGCTCACTCGATATGCGTGCCCCGTCGCCTCAGGCGGTCCGGGCCTCGAGCTTGTTCACGCCGAGCGCGAGCAGCGTCGCGATGGCACCCGACAGCAGATACAGCCCGACGCAGGCCAGCCCGTAGCGGCTGGACAGGCTGAGCACCACGAGCGGCGCGAAGCCGGCACCGACCACCCAGGCGAGATCCGAGCTCAGCGCCGAACCGGTGTAGCGGTAGCGCGTCCCGAAATTCGAGGAGACGGCGCCCGCCGTCTGCCCGTAGGACAGGCCGAGCAGCCCGAAGCCCACCACCACGTAGACCGTCTGTCCCGCCATGCTGTCGCCGAACAGGAGGGGCGCCAGGATGCTGCCGAGCGCGAAGAGCGCGATCAGGCCGGCGCAGATCGCGAGCATGGTCCTGCGCCCGATCTGATCCGCCATCAGGCCGGATGCCAGGATCGCGCCCGCGGCCATGGTCGCACCGGCGAACTGAACCATCAGGAACTCGCCCGCCGAGCGCTGGGTGAACAGCGTGATCCAGCTGATCGGGAAGATCGTGACGAGGTGGAAGAGCGCGAAGCTCGCCAGCGGCACGAAGGCGGCGATGAGGACGTGCCGCCAATGCACCCGCAGCAATTCCAGGACGGGCACCGGCTCCAGCTCCTGCGTCTGGAGGAGGTTGACGAACTCGTCCGTGGCGACGAGGCGCAGCCGCGCGAACAGGGCGACCACGTTCACCGCGAAGGCGACGTAGAACGGGTAGCGCCAACCCCAATCGAGGAAGTCCTCGGGCGTCAGGTTGGCCAGGAAGAACGAGAACAGCGCGCTCGCCAGCATGAAGCCGAGGGGGGCCCCGAGTTGCGGCATGGCCGCGTACCAACCGCGGCGATTCTCCGGCGCGTTCAGCGCCAGCAGCGACGCGAGGCCGTCCCAGGCGCCGCCGAGCGCGAGCCCCTGGCCGATCCGAAAGGCGGCGAGCAGAACGATCGCCGTCTTCCCGAGATGGTCGTAGCTCGGCAGGAAGCTGATCGCGGCGGTCGACGAGCCGAGCAGGAAGAGCGCGATCGTCAGCTTCACGCCGCGCCCGTAGCGCCGATCCACCTCCATGAAGGCGATGGACCCGATCGGGCGCGCCACGAAGGCGAGGGCGAAGATCCCGAAGGCGTAGAGGGTGCCGGTGAGCGGCTCGGCGAAGGGGAAGAACACCTTCGGGAAGATGAGCACCGAGGCGATGCCGAACACGAAGAAGTCGAAGAACTCCGAGGTGCGGCCGATGATGACGCCCATCGCGATCTCGCTCGGGTCGACCTTGTGGTCGGTCGAGACGAGGCGGGCATCGCGCTCGAGCGGGTCGGATGCGGGCAAGGCGTAGTCTGAGCTCATCGTCGGCAGGTCGCTCTCTGAAGCGACGGAAACGGGCCGCCGTTTCCGGAAACGGGAATTATGGCGCGTGCGCACCGCAGGATCACGGCGGCGCGGCGACGCGCCCTCATGCATCCGTTCGGCCGGAGGAACATATCCGGTCCGGTCAACCCTGCCATGCCTGCGGCGCCCACAGGTGAGACATCGGTGCACTTGCCATACCGACATGGTGCAGCGCAGTAAAGCCGCGTGATTCCCGGGGTGCGTTCCGACGCGCCGCGTCCGGGTCCAGAATTGCCGTCCCGGCCCACCATCGATACGATCTGATGCGTCTCAGACAGCTTCGCGCCCTCGCGCTGGTCCCCCTGCTCGGCCTGCTGGCGGGCTGCAACATGGTCGTGATGCAGCCGTTCGGCGACATCGCCGTCCGGCAGCGCGACCTCGTCATCGCCTCGACGGGGCTGATGCTGCTCATCATCCTGCCGGTGATCGCGCTGACGCTCTTCTTCGCGTGGCGGTACCGCGCGTCGAACACGCAGGCCACCTACGATCCCGACTGGCACCACTCGACCCAGCTCGAGGTCGTGATCTGGGCCGCGCCGCTGGTGATCATCATCGCGCTCGGCGCGCTGACCTGGATCAGCACCCACACGCTCGATCCCTACCGGCCCCTGTCCCGGCTCGACGCGTCGCGGCCGCTGCCGGCGGACGTGAAGCCCGTCACGGTCGAGGTCGTCGCCCTCGATTGGAAGTGGCTGTTCTTCTATCCCGATCAGGGCATCGCGACCGTGAACGAGCTCGCGGCACCCGTCGACGTGCCGATCAACTTCAAGATCACCTCGGCCTCGATCATGAACTCGTTCTACATTCCGGCTCTGGCGGGCCAGATCTACGCCATGGCCGGCATGGAGACGAAGCTGCACGCGGTGATCAACAAGGCCGGCACCTACGAGGGCTTCTCGGCCAATTACAGCGGCTCCGGCTTCTCCCGGATGAACTTCAAGTTCCACGGGCTCGATAAGGACGGCTTCGACCAGTGGGTCGCCAAGGTGAAGGCCGACGGCAAGACCCTGACCCGCGAGGCCTACCTGAAGCTCGAGAAGCCGAGCGAGCAGGAGCCGGTCCAGTACTTCGCGTCCTCCGACCAGGGTCTCTACAGCGCGATCCTCAACATGTGCGCGGTGCCCGGCAAGATGTGCATGAGCGAGATGATGCACATCGACGCGATGGGCGGCGCGGGCAAGGAGAGCCACCACAACCGGGAGCGGCTGGAATACGACAACCGCCATGCCGTCTCGGGCGAGGAGGGCGAGGCCGCCACCGTCCCCGCCTCCGGGCGCCCCGCCAAGGGCGATGTGCAGCCGCAGGGCATGAAGCCCGACGGGCAGGACCCCGCCGTCAAAGGCCACGGCGAGGCTCCCGATGCAGGCCACGACCATTCCGGGCACCAGCACGGCACCCCGGCGCCCGCGCAACTGAACCACTGAGCCGGCGCCTCGACGGCCGCCGCACCCCGCCAACGAGCGAAAACCCATGTTCTCGAATCTGGATCTCCAGAAACTGATCTTCGGGCGCCTGACACTCGAAGCGATTCCCTACCACGAGCCGATCCTGATCATCACCTTTATCGGCGTCGTCCTCGGCGGCGTCGCGGTGCTCGGCGCGATCACCTATTTCCGCTTCTGGGGCACCCTCTGGCGCGACTGGATCACGAGCGTCGATCACAAGAAGATCGGCATCATGTACGTGATCCTGGCGCTCGTCATGCTGCTGCGCGGCTTCGCGGACGCGCTCATGATGCGGGCCCAGCAGGCGATGGCCTTCGGCGCCAACGAGGGCTACCTGCCGCCGCACCACTACGATCAGATCTTCACCGCCCACGGCGTGATCATGATCTTCTTCTTCGCCATGCCGCTCGTGACGGGGCTGATGAACTTCGTCGTGCCGCTGCAGATCGGCGCCCGCGACGTCGCCTTCCCGTTCCTCAACAACTTCAGCTTCTGGATGACGGTCAGCGGCGCGGTGACCGTGATGGCCTCGCTCTTCGTCGGCGAGTTCGCCCGGACCGGCTGGCTCGCCTATCCGCCGCTCTCCGGCCCGGCGGCGAGCCCCGGCGTCGGCGTCGACTACTACATCTGGGCGCTGCAGATCGCCGGCATCGGCACCCTGCTCTCCGGCATCAACCTCATCGCCACCATCGTGAAGATGCGGGCGCCCGGCATGACCATGATGAAGATGCCGGTCTTCACCTGGACCGCGCTGTGCACCAACGTGCTCATCGTCGCCGCCTTCCCGATCCTGACCGCCGTCCTCGCGCTGCTGTCGCTCGACCGCTACGTCGGCACGCACTTCTTCTCGAACGACCTCGGCGGCAACCCGATGATGTACGTCAACCTCATCTGGATCTGGGGTCATCCGGAGGTCTACATCCTCATCCTGCCCGCCTTCGGCATCTTCTCGGAGGTCGTCTCGACCTATTCGGGCAAGCGCCTGTTCGGCTATGCCTCGATGGTCTACGCCACGGTCGTCATCACGATCCTGTCCTACCTCGTCTGGCTGCACCACTTCTTCACGATGGGGTCGGGTGCGTCGGTGAACTCGTTCTTCGGGATCACGACGATGATCATCTCGATCCCGACGGGCGCCAAGATCTTCAACTGGCTGTTCACGATGTACCGCGGGCGGATCCGCTTCGAGGTGCCGATGCTCTGGACGGTCGGCTTCATGGTGACCTTCGTCGTCGGCGGCATGACCGGCGTGCTCCTCGCCGTGCCCCCGGCCGACTTCGTGCTCCACAATTCGCTGTTCCTGATCGCCCACTTCCACAACGTGATCATCGGCGGCGTGGTGTTCGGCCTGCTCGCGGGCATCACCTACTGGTTCCCGAAGGCGTTCGGCTTCAAGCTCGACCCGTTCTGGGGGAAGATGTCCTTCTGGTTCTGGCTCACCGGCTTCTGGGTCGCCTTCATGCCCCTCTACATCCTGGGCCTGATGGGGGTGACGCGGCGCCTGCAGCACTTCGATGACCCGTCCCTGCAGATCTGGTTCGTGATCGCGGCCTTCGGCGCCTTCCTGATCCTGCTCGGCATCCTCTCCTTCGGGATCCAGCTCGTCGTGAGCGTCCTCCGGCGCGAGGAACTGCGCGACCTGACGGGCGACCCGTGGAACGGCCGCACGCTCGAATGGTCCACCTCCTCGCCGCCGCCGGACTACAACTTCGCCTTCACGCCCGTGATCCACGATCACGACGCGTGGTGGGACATGAAGAAGCGCGGCTACGACCGGCCGCTGCAGGGATTCCGTGCGATCCACATGCCGAGGAACACCGGCACCGGCTTCATCCTCGGCGTGCTCAGCATCGCCTTCTCGTTCGCGATGATCTGGTACGTCTGGTGGCTCGCGGCGCTGGCCTTCCTGGCGATGTTCGTCGTGACGGTCGGCCACACCTTCAACTACGACCGCGACTTCCACATTCCGGCCGACGACGTCGTCCGGGCCGAGGGCGCGCGCACCGCGCTGATCTCCGGACGGGCCTGAGCCATGGCGACCCTCGCATCCAAGACCCAGGGCCTCGCCGAGACGCCGAGCTTCCACCTGGAGGAGGACCACCATCCGGAAGGCAGCACCATGCTGGGCTTCTGGATCTACCTGATGAGCGACTGCCTCATCTTCGCGGTCCTGTTCGCCACCTACGCCGTGCTCGGCCGCAATTACGCGGCCGGGCCTTCGCCGAAGGACCTGTTCGAGCTGCCGCTCGTGGCTCTCAACACGTCCATGCTGCTCCTCTCCTCCATCACCTACGGCTTTGCCATGCTGGAGATGCAGCGGGACCGGCAGGCCGCCACGCTCGGCTGGCTCGCGGTCACGGGCCTGTTCGGCCTCGGCTTCGTCGGCATCGAGCTCTACGAATTCGCCCACCTGATCCATGAGGGCGCGACGCCCCAGCGCAGCGGCTTCCTCTCCGCCTTCTTCACCCTGGTCGGCACGCACGGCCTGCACGTGAGCCTCGGCATCATCTGGCTCGTGGTGCTGATGATCCAGGTGCGCCAGCGCGGGCTCATCGCCGAGAATCAGCGCCGGCTGATGTGCCTGTCGATGTTCTGGCACTTCCTCGACGTGATCTGGATCGGCGTCTTCACCTTCGTGTACCTGATGGGAGTGCTGCAATGAGCGCCAGCGCCAACTCGCACACCTCCGGCGCGCACGGGGCCGGCCACGGTCACGACCACGGCCATGCCGGCGGCGGCAGCCACGCCACCTTCCGCGGCTACATGACCGGGTTCGTCCTGTCCGTCATTCTCACCGCGATCCCGTTCTGGCTGGTGATGGCGGACGTGCTCGGCGACAACCGCACCACGAGCCTCGTGATCATGGCCTTTGCCGTGGTTCAGATCATCGTGCACATGATCTACTTCCTGCACATGGACACGAAGTCGGAAGGCGGCTGGACCTTCCTGGCGCTGATCTTCACGCTGACACTCGTCGTGATCACGCTGATCGGCTCGCTGTGGGTGATGTATCACCTCAACGCCAACATGATGCCGATGTCGGGCCACGACATGCAGCATCACATGCCGGCCGCGCCCTCCCGCTGACGGGCAGGGCCGTTTCGCGGAGCGCCCATTCGTGAGCGCGCCGAAAGCGGCGCCTCCCCGCCCGACCGGCCGTTTCCTCGGCCTGGTCGGGATCGCGGCGCTCGCCGCCTTCGCAATCCTCGTCGGGCTCGGCACCTGGCAGGTGCAGCGACGGACCTGGAAGCTCGACCTGATCGCCCGGGTCGATGCACGGATCCACGCGGCACCGGCCGCGCCGCCGGCCCGGGAGGCCTGGGCCGCGATCGGAACGGACGACGCCTATCGGCGCCTGCGCGTGCGCGGTCTCTTCCTGCACGACCGGGAGACGCTGGTTCAGGCCGTGACCGAGCTCGGCGGCGGCTTCTGGGTTCTCACCCCCCTCGAGACGCCCGACGGCGACCGGTTCCTGATCAATCGCGGGTTCGTACCGCCCGAGCGCAGAGACGCCGCCACGCGGGCGCAGGGCCAGTTTCCCGGCGAGACGACCGTGACGGGGCTGCTGCGCCTCAGCGAACCCGGTGGCGCCTTCCTGCGTAGCAACGATCCGGCGGGTGGGCGCTGGTTCTCACGCGACGTCGCAGCGATCGCGCAGGCGCGCGGATTGGGGGACGTCGCGCCGTTCTTCATCGATGCGGATGCGAGCGCCAATCCCGGCGGCCTACCGGTCGGAGGCCTGACGATCATCGCGTTCCGGAACGATCACCTCGTCTACGCGCTCACGTGGTACGCCCTGGCCCTGATGGTCGCCGCGGGCACGGCCTACCTGTTCCGCGACGCCCTGCGCCGTCCGCGGCGCGCCTGACGCACCTGCGCGGCCTCAGCCGGGCAGGGCAGGGCCGGAGCGGGCGCGCCGTGCGCCGCTTTGGAGCGGGCGGCGCTCGCGTTCGCCTGCGAGGAGACCGAGCCGGTGCACGAAGGGCGGAATGTCCGGCCGCGGGTCCGTCCATCCGTGCCGCAGCGCGTGACCCGATGAAGGGCGGCCACGTTGCGCGGCCGGCGCCCGATCCTGCGCGACCGCTGCGACGGGCTCAAGGGGCAGGGCGACGGCATCCGAACGGGACAGGCAGGAGAGCACCGAGGGCGACAGGATCGTGCCGCCATCGGTCGTGATCCAGGGCATGCCCGTGTCGTCCTCCAGAACGGCGAAGGCCTCCCCCAGGGCTTGGCGGAGCGTCTCGATCTCCCGCGGCTCGACAGCCTTCGTCTCGACCCCATGCGGCCACAGCGTCAGCAGCGCGGGCCGCTCCAGTTCCTCGTCGCTTATCGTGAGCCCCGTCACCAGCGCCTCCGGGAGCGTCCAGCCTGCGTCGCGGAGGTGCTGCAGCATGCATCGTGCCAGTTCGATCCCCGGCCGGCCGTTCCTCGCGCGAGCGCGCCTGCTTCGCCCGAGCGGAACAGGCGATGAAAGGTCGTCGGAGCGGAGCGCGCCGGGATCGCGGCTGCGCAGTCCGGTGCGTGATTGACTCGCTCGATGTCGATGAAGGCCGCACGTTTCGCGAGGTGACAGACACCTCGAGACCTATCCGTGCGGAGAATGGCGCGCCCGAAAGGATTCGAACCTCTGACCCCCAGATTCGTAGTCTGGTGCTCTATCCAGCTGAGCTACGGGCGCGCTGTCGACGCGGCGGCGTTGTTGGCCGGGCCGGTCGAGGGCGGTGTTTAGTGGGTCGTTCCGGGCTTGGCAAGCCCTTCCGACGGCCGAGTTTCGGTGGCCCCGCCGTGCATCCCCTGGCGCCTGCCAAGTTCGGCCCGGCCACCGCAATGCGGTCCGGTTCGGTGGCGGCTTCGGCGGCGAGCCCCCCCTCTCGGGGCGGGAATTCGACGTTTGCGGACGCACGCCGCCGCGCATGAACAAAATCTGGGCTTCAGATGACCGCGGGGGCACTGGAAATTTGGGCTCGGACCCGCATTATCTCACAAGCTCTGTGGAAGAATGCTGCAGGTACCTAGGCGGTTCGGCCTCGGTATCATGCTATGCAGGGCCCCGGCTGGAATGCGCCGCCACGCACCCCCGCCGGTGAGGCTTGGGTGGACAGCATGGTGGGTATGGTGAACGCTCCGAATGACAGTGCGGGCGCCCTCTGGGATCCGCTCCTGCTCGACAACCAGCTCTGCTACGCTCTCTACGCGGCCGCGCACCGCATGACGAAATCCTATCGTCCACTCTTGGAGCGGCTCGGCCTCACCTACCCGCAATACCTCGTGCTGCTCGTGCTGTGGGAAACGGAGGGGGTCACCGTCTCCGAGATCGGCCGTCGCCTGCGCCTGGATTCCGGCACCTTGACCCCGGTCCTGAAGCGGCTGGAGAGCGCGGGCCTCCTCGTGCGCAACCGGCGCCAGAGCGACGAGCGGGAGGTCGAGATCGGGCTCACCCCGCAGGGGCGCTCGCTGCGGGCCGAGGCGGTGCACGTCCGCCAATCCGTGATGTGCCAGCTCAATCTGAGCGAGCCGGAGATCCAGGCGATGCGCGCCGATCTCAACCATCTGATCGAGAACCTCTCCGCGCACGGCTGATGCCTGTGCCCGTGGCGCGCGTAGCCGGGCCGCGGCCTGAGGGCCCGTCCCAGCCCGCCGCACTCCGAAAATTTTGTTTGCCGGTTAACTTGGTGCTTGAGACACGCCGAGCTTCGCGCATATGGCGGGAGTGGCGAAGGCGTTAGGTCGCGTGCGGTCGTCGCGCTCGCGCCCGCATCGAAGCCCGCTCACGCACCCGCTTTCCCTGGAGGTCTCCGATCATCAGCCCGTCAGGATCCCCGCTCCCGTCACGTGACGCGCCCCCTGCCGCGTGCGGGATTGTCGGCGCGCGCTCGCGCGCGGGCAGGTCATGACGACGATCCCCCACGACGCCGAGCGCCCGACCCAGCGCCAGGTCGGCGCGCTGCCGTTCCGCAAGGCGGCCGATGGCAGCTACGCGGTGATGCTCGTCACCTCGCGCGAGAGCCGGCGCTGGGTCATCCCGAAGGGCTGGCCGATGAAGGGGCGCAAGCCCTTCGAGGCGGCGGCCCGCGAGGCCTACGAGGAGGCCGGCATCATCGGGAACGTCGGCAAGCGGCCGCTTGGATTCTACATCTACGAGAAGCGGCTGAAGAACCGGGACTCCGTGCTCTGCCAAGTGAAGGTGTTCCCGCTCGAGGTGCGCAAGCAGCTCAAGCGCTGGCCGGAGCAGAGCGAGCGCGAGCAGCGCTGGTTCGCGCCCTCGGAAGCGGCGGATGCGGTGGCGGAGCCCGGCCTCGCCGCCATCATCCGGGCCGCCCTGAAGCGCGAGGACGCATCGCGGGGCTGAGGATTGCGGAGCGCGCCACCGCGAAGATCGGCGCCCGCCGCGATTCCGCCGATTGCCAAGCCGGCCGCGATCCGCTAATGCCGCTCGCGGTCGGACGGGAACGCGCCAGCGCGACCCGCCACACCGCTCGCTGCGGTAGCTCAGTGGTAGAGCACCTCATTGGTAATGAGGAGGTCGAGAGTTCAATCCTCTCTCGCAGCACCAGCCCAACCCCTCCGCTTAACCTGACGCTTCGACGGTCGAAGGAATGGCGCGCGCAAGGCGCGGCGATTTCTCTGCCGCACGGCCGAATTCAAGCGGAACCTTTCGCGACATTTGCATGGAGCGGCTCGCGTCGTTCCGGGCGCGAATACCCAAGATTGCATAGACGAGAATGAACAACTCGCCCCATCGGGCGTTCGAATCCTTGGAAACAACCAAGGGAAGAGACATCCAATGACCACCAAGACGATCGCGCTCGCCGCCGCCATGGCCCTCTCGCTGACGGGTGCCGCCTGGGCGCAGACCGCTGCCGGCGGCGGAAGCGCCGAGGGCAACATGAACAGCCCGGGCAGCGTGAAGAGCAACAGCGAGAAGAGCATGGAGCGCGCCACCGGCTCCGCGACCGGCGGCACCGTGGGCGGGGCCGGGGCCGGGGCCACCACGGGCAGCACGGTCGGGGCGGGAAGCCCGCAGAGCGGCGGCACGGCCAAGAGCTCCGGCGGCGCCGAGGGTGGCACCTCGGTCGGCCGGCGCTGAGCGGCCGCGGAACGCGTGTAAGATTCGACGACGAGGGCCGGCATCGCCGGCCCTTTTTCGTGGTGCCGCGCCACGGGGCCCGGGAGGAACACCTCCTTCGCGGCCTCGGTTGGCCCCTGGAGAAGGAGTGTCGCGATGCTGAGACCGCTGCCGACTGCCCTGCTGCTGCTGTTCATCAGCGCCCGCGAGGCCCTCGCCCAGGCGACCTCGCCGGCGCCGCCGATCCCCGAGAGCAAGCCGGCCACGGCGAGCCCGCAGCCGCAGGACGTCGATCTCAACTGGCTCTGGCTCGTCCTGCTGCTGGTGGGCCTGTCGGCCGCGCTCTATCTCTACATGCGCCGGCGCCGGCCGCCGGTCGGACGATAGCCGGGCATCGGCCCGGTCGCGCCGGGAAACGGCTGTCCGCGACGGGAGGGGGAGGCCGATGCCGTCGATCTTCGAGGCCCACAGCTTCGCCATCACGGCGCATGCCGGGCAGATCGACAAGGGCGGCCAGCCCTATATCCGGCATCTCGAGCGCGTCGCCAACGCCGCCGTGAAGCGGGCAGGGCACGCCCGGGCGGTCGACCGCCTCGCCATCGACCCGATGGAGGTGATGCAGGCCGCGATCCTCCACGACGTTCTGGAGGACACGCCCAGGACCGAGGCCGATCTGGCGGCGGCGGGCTTCTCGGCGCCCGTCATCGCCACCGTGAAGATCCTGACGAAGCCGGTGCAGCGCACGCCCTATCCGGAGCGCACGGCCGCGGTGATCGCGAGCGGCAGCCTCGCCGCGATCCTGATCAAAATGTCCGACAACGAGGACAACCTCTCCCCCGACCGCACGCTGCCCGAGGGCGGCTTCCTGCGCGAGCGCTACGAGACATCCTTCGCCGCGCTGCGGGCGGCGGCCGCCTCGCTCGGCTATACCGGCGGCTGAGGCGCGGGGCGGCTTCAGCGCGGCGGGTAGGTGTGCTCGTCGGCCGGGAAGCGGCCGCTGCGGACCTCCTCCGCGTAGGCCTCGACGGCCGCCTCGATCTGCGTGCGCAGCGAGCCGAACGCCTTCACGAATTTCGGTGCGCGGTCGCTCAGGCCGAGCATGTCCTCGAGCACGAGGATCTGCCCGTCGCAGGCGGCGGTGGCCCCGATGCCGATCGTCGCCGCCGTGACGGTGTCGGCCGCCGCGATCACCCGGGCGACCGGCTCGACGATGCCCTCCAGCACGATCGCGAAGGCGCCGGCCTCGCTGATGGCGCGGGCATCCTCCAGGAGACGCGCCTCGTCGCCGGGGCCGCGCCCCTGCACGCGGAAGCCACCCATCGTGTTCACCGATTGGGGGGTCAGGCCGATATGCCCCATCACGGGGATGCCGCGCTTCGTCAGGAAGGCCACGGTGTCGGCGAAATGCGCGCCCCCCTCCATCTTGATCGCGCCGGCACCGGTCTCCTTCAGCACGCGGGCCGCGTTGAGGAAGGCCTGCTCCGGGCTCGCCTCGTAGGAGCCGAAGGGCATGTCGACCACGACCAGCGCCTTCGCGGTACCTCGCATCACCGCCTGCGCCTGCAGGATCATCATCTCGAGGGTGACGGGCAGCGTCGATTCGAGCCCGTGCATGACCATGCCGAGGGAATCGCCCACGAGGATCACGTCGCAATGCCGGTCGAGGATGCTGGCCGTATGGGCGTGGTAGGCGGTCAGCGCGATGATCTTGCGGCCCTCGGCCTTGAACTTCGCAAGGTCGACGGCGCGGACGCGGCGGGACTGCACCATCTGGGACATCGACTCAGGACCCTCGTTCACGCAGGCCGGGGCGGCGCAGCCGGCCGGACCTGTCCGGAAGATGGCCGCCCGCATCCCGTCGCGCGCTTATACAGCGCGCGGCGCCGGAAATCCTGCCGGAATGGGGCTGCACGGTGCGGACGGTGACAGACGTCGCGCGGGATCAAGCAGGGGAAGGGGAGGCGAGGCGAAGGCAGCCCGGGAGTGCCTGCGGCGATGTTTGCGGGGACGGCGTTTCGCCTGTCGTCCCGCTGCCCTTTGCGGGCGTTTCCTCCCAAGACGTCGGGCCGCTCCCGGGCGCTGCCTTTTTTCTGCCACAACCGAGGCAGTGTCAATCGGATCGAGCGCGGGCGGCCGGTCCGATGGCCTGATTTTTTGCGCGAAAGCGCCCGGGCCCGGCCTCTGGGCCGGCGCGTTCAGTACCGCGTGGTCAAGGCGTTGAGCCAGGCCGGGGAGGCCTCGACGAGGGCGGCCTCGGCGCGCTTGTCGAGCCCGGCGAGGATCGCGGCGCCCGCCAGGATCAGGAGAAGGCCGAGCGCGATCTTGAGGCCGTGCCCGGCCTGCAGGAGCCGGGAGCGCCACCCGGCCAGCACCTCGCGCGAGAGGAGGCCGAGCAGGAGGAGGGGGAGGGCGGCGCCGATCCCGAACAGCGTCATCGTGGCGGCCACCTGGGGCAGGTCGCGGCCCTGCGCCGCCAGGAGCGAGGCGGCGCCCAGCGTCGGGCCCACGCAGGGGCTCCAGACCGCTCCGAGCAGCAGGCCGAGACCGAACTGCCCTCCGAGCCCTGCCGTCGAGAAGCCGCCGAAGCGCGCGTCCGTCCAGTTGCTGAGCGGGCCGCCCGCGGCCGCAATCCGCGTCTGCAGCGTGGGAAGCAGGAGAACGAGGCCGAGCGCCAGCATCAGGCTCGCGGCAACCTTGCGGAACAGCTCCCCGTCGAGGCCGGCCGCGAAACCGATCGTGGCCACGAAGAGGCCGATCGCGACGAAGGAGAGCGTGAGACCGGCGGCGAGCGCCGCAGGCCCGAGGCGATGCTCGGAGGACGCCGCGCCGAGGACGAGTGGCAGCAGCGGCAGCACGCAGGGCGAGAGCACGGTCAGGCATCCCGCGAGGAAGGCGAGGGCGAGGCTTCCAGGCATGGCCGGAGATGTCCCGTGATCGGCGCGAGGACCTAGAGCATCTTCTCCAAGAGGGACTCGATCCATTCCGGCTGGGTCTCGCCGACGGAGCGCCCGACCTCGGTCGCGCCCTTGAAGGCGATGAGCGTGCTCTGCTGGCGCGCATCGAAGCGCCGCATCAGGTCCTTCTGCGTGTCGAAATCGATCTCGAAGATCTCGAGCCCCTTGAAGCGCGGATCCTCGGCGAGCTTGGCGAGGATCGGCTTCTGTGTGCGGCAGATCGGGCACCAGGGCGCGGCGACGGCGATGAGGATCGGGCGCCCCCCTTCCTGCGCGGCGGCGAAGGCCTCAGCCGAGAAGGGCCGCCCCGGCGCGGCGCGACCCTCGTTCGGGGCCAGCGCGAGCACGGCCACGGCTCCGAGGGCGAGAAGGGCACGTCGCGTCGTCGTCATCGGGATCTCTGCGGTGCGGGTTCGAGATCGTCGGCTCAGCGCTGCGGGGCGGCGGAGCGGGCCGCCCAGGCCGGGTCCTGGCGGACCACGCTCGTGTCGTGCCTCTCCTGCCAGCCTTCGACGCCCTCGGGCAGCCAGTATATCCGGGTGTAGCCCTTCGCGACGAGGCGCTTGGCCGCGTTCCAGCTGCCCCAGCATTCGGGATGGCAGAAGGTGACGACGGGCTTGCCCCTGTCGCCGCCGGTCAGGTCCTCGACGCGGCGGTAGAACAGGGTCTCCTCGTCCGGCGGCAGGGGCGCTGCGCCGGCATTCGGCAGCCAGGTCGCGCCCGGGATCGAGCGGTGGGCGGGGAGCCAGGGCCGCCCGGCCGGGAAGCCGTCGGGCTTTCGGTCCATGATCGCGACGTCGAGGAGCACGGGCTTCTCGGGCAGCAGCGTGCCCAGCGCGCCGACATCGATAACCGTCGCCCCCTTCAGCGTCGCCGGCGTGTAGCCGTGCTGCGGTCCGGTCCAGAGCTCGGCGGGCTCCGGCACGTCGACGGGCGAATCCGCCGGCGCCGCGGCGAGGAGCGCGGCGAGGGCGAACAGGGCGGCCCCGAGGCGCGGGGCGAGGGCGGATCGCGGCGGGTTCGGCACGCCCGGCCTCAATTGCTCGGCGAGGGCGCGGTGAAGCTGTGCTGCCACTGGCCGCCCTGGTTGTCGGTCGCGGCCACCTTGATCGGTCCGTTGCCCTTCGGCACGAAGGCGAAGTTGATCACCGGGTTCGACGAGATCGAGATGTCGCCGTCCATGGTGAAGACGTTCGCGTCGCCGTAGCTGACGGTCACCTTGTTGATGTAGCGGGCCGGGGTGTAGTCGCGCGTCACTTGGTTCATCTGCATGCCCGAGAAGTTCGGGTGGCGGATCATCAGGGTCGCCTCGACGGGCTTGCCGCTCTGCGCGTCGCCCGAGAACTTCATCTTCATGTCGCCCATGCCGCGCATGGCCTCCTCGTCGCTCATACCCATCGGGGCCGAGCAGCCGCCGGACGCCTTCACGAATTTCTGCGCCTCGAAGAGCTTGCCCTCCGCGGTCTCGGCGACCGCGTGGACGTTCGTGTAGTTGTTGATGCGCACGCGCAGCTTCAGCTCGCCCGGATCGGCGGCGGGGCCGAAGGTGAAGTGGGCGGCGTAAGGCGACGGGTTGTCGTCGATGATGAAATGGACGCCCTTGATCTTGTCCTTCTCGGGCATCGTCAGCGTGATCGGCACGAGCGCCGCGTCCATCGCCCGGGCCGGAGCGTCGACCTTGATCAGCGTGTCCGTCGGCTCGATCTTGCGGTCGCCGAAGATCGAGGTCGCGATCTCGGTCCAGCGGGCCTGACGCTCGGTATCGGAATCCGAGGCGCCGGCCGCGAGGCCCGGCATAGGGGCGAGCGCCGCCGCGAGGGCGGTGGACAGGGCGAGCCCGAGGGCGAGCGGGTGACGAGTCTTCATGGCGTTTCTCCTCACCGGAGGATGTGGCTCCGGGCCTATTCCCACTCAAGTTCCTTGTAGGCCTGCGTCACGTTGCGGCCGTTGTAGCTGTCGAACAAGAGCCAGTGATCGCGCTCGGATTGCGCGACGCTCTGCACCGCCTTCTCGATCGGGACGTCCGAGGCGATGGCGCGGCGCGTCTCGTCGCGCAGGGTGCCGAGATAGCGGGTGAGATCGGCGAGCGCCGGCGCGAGCTCGACGCTCGCCGGGCCGTGGCCGGGCACGGCCCGGGCCGCTCCCATCCGCTTCAACCGCTCGGCCTCCTTCAGCCAGCCGACGAGGCTGCCATCGAGGGAGGGGATCCGGTTGACGAAGAGCAGGTCGGCCGGGAAGAGCAGCCCGCTGCCCGTATCGAGCATGGACAGGTCGCAATTCGTGTGCGCCGTGCCGTGCGCGGTGAGGCGCAGGGTCCGGTCGCCGAGGTCGATCTCCGCTCCGTCCGTCACCGCCTGCGTCGGATAGACCACGCTACCCGTCCGATCGGCTCCCAGAATCTCCGCGAGGCGCTGCCGGTAATACGCGCCGCGCGCCTCGAGGGCGCCGCGCAGGGCGTGGTGGCCGATGATGATCGGCTTGTCCTCCGCGAAGGCCGCCGCGCCGAAGCAGTGATCCGGGTGGACGTGCGTGAGCACGACGTGACGGATCGGCTTATCCGTGCGCTTCCGGATCTCGGCCCGCAGCCATTGCCCGTCCGCGAGGCTCCCGCCCGTCTCGGTGACGAGCACGCCGTCGCGCCCGACGATGAAGCCGATATTCGCGATGGCGTCGGCGTTCTCGGCCGTCGCCTCCTCGTGCAATCCGCACCGGACGAAGACGCCCGGCCCGACCTCGCGCATCTCGAAGGCTTCGGCCGCGGCGCGCCCGAGACGCGGCAGGCAGCAGAGGCAGAGCCCGCCGAACACGGCCTGCCGGCGCGAGAGGGAGCGCGTCACCGCCCGTGCCCCGATGAACCCGAGGTCCCGTGCCGTCCGGCGCGCGATTCCGCCGTCCTCGGCGTCATGCGGTTTCCTCCCGGTTCTTCTCCCAACCATTTAGTAGGTAGATTTCCGGGGGCGTCAATGGGATAACCGGCTCGTGATCACGGCTGCGGCCTCGGGACGTCGGGCATGAGAGACACGCGTGCAGAGCTTCTGGCCGAGGCCGAGACCCTCGTCCGGGGACGCGGCTATTCGGGTTTCAGCTATGCCGACCTCAGCGCGGCGGTGGGCATCCGCAAGGCGAGCATCCACCACCATTTCCGCACGAAGGAGGATCTCGGCTTCGCCCTGATGCAGGCTTACGAGGCGCGCTACGAGACGGCCCTCGACGCGATCCTGGCCGAGAACCCGGACGCAGTCGCCCGGATCGACGCCTACGGGCGGCTCTATCTCGGCGGCGTCGAGCAGGGGCTCGGCTGCCTCTGCGCCGCCCTCGCCACCGAGGGCGAGGCGCTGCCCGCACGCCTGCGCGAGGCCGTGGTCACGTTCTTCGACCGGCACATCGCGTGGCTGGAGAGGGTGCTCCGCCAGGGCCAGGCCGAGGGCAGCGTGCGCGCCGGTCTCGACACCGCCGCCCAGGCCCGTTTCGTCATCTCGACCCTGGAGGGCGCGCTGCTGATGGAGCGGCTGCTCGGCGGTCCACCCGCCTTCTCGGCGACGCTCCGGGCCCTCTGCGCCAGCCTGCGCTGAGCCTCAGCCCGTCGATTCCGCGACGAAGCGCGCGTAGCCCCTGGCCCGCAGGTCGCAGGCCGGGCAGGTGCCGCAGCCATAGCCCCATTCGTGCCGCTCGCCGCGCTCGCCGAGATAGCAGGTGTGGCTCTCCTCGGCGATGAGGTCGACGAGCGCCCGGCCGCCGAGTTCGTCGGCGAGCTTCCAGGTCTGCGCCTTGTCGATCCACATCAGGGGCGTGTCGAGGACGAAGCGGCGCTCCATGCCGAGGTTGAGCGCCACCTGCATCGCCTTCATCGTGTCGTCCCGGCAATCGGGATAGCCCGAATAATCGGTCTCGCACATGCCGCCGACGATGTGGCGCAGGCCTCGCCGGTAGGCCAGCGCCGCCGCGAAGGTGAGGAAGACGAGGTTGCGGCCGGGAACGAAGGTGTTCGGCAGGCCGCCCGCTTCGAAGCCGATCTCGGTGTCGCGGGTCAGCGCCGTCTCGGAGACGGCGCCCAGGGCATCGAGGGCGAGCGTGTGGTCGGCACCGAGGCGGCGCGCCCAGGCCGGCTCGACTTGAGCGAGGCCGTCGCGCAGGCGCGCCCGGCAGGCGAGCTCGATGCGGTGGCGCTGGCCGTAATCGAAGCCCAGCGTCTCCACCCGGGGAAAGCGGTCCAGCGCCCAGGCCAGGCAGGTGGTCGAATCCTGCCCCCCCGAGAACAGAACCAGCGCCCCGTCGTCGGCCCTCGCATCCGCCATCGTGTCAGTCGCCCTCGTACTCCGCCCAGGACATCGGGGTCTCGCAGACCTTCACCCGCGACAATCCGGGCAGGCCGCCCTTGGTGCGATGCCAGATCCAGGCCGCGATATGCTCTGCCGTCGGGTTCTCCAGCCCCTCGATCTCGTTGAGGGTGTGGTGATCGAGGCGGGCAAGGATCGGCGCGAAGACGCGTTCCATGTCGTAGAAGTCGACGATCCAGCCCGTCCGCGGATCGACCTCGCCGCTCACCGTCAGCTCGACCCGGTAGGAATGCCCGTGCATCCGGTGGCAGCGGTGGGTCTCGGGCACGTTGGGCAGGCGGTGGGCCGCCTCGAAGGTGAAGGCCTGGGTGATCTTCATCGAACCATCTTCTGCGTGGTCCCGCGCGCCGTCCGGCGCGGTCAGGGTATGCCGATCATCTTGTGGGTCTGCACGGAGAGGCGCCAGCGCGCGTCCCCCCGGCAATAGGCCACCGCGTCCCGCGTATTCGCCGCGGCCTGCGGCCCGTCCATAGGCTGCAGCCAGCGATGGCGGAAGTCGAGGCCGACGAGGGCGGCCGGGTCGAGGCCGGCCTGGGGATAGACGAGCTTCAGCTCGTGGCCGCTCGTCTGCACGAGGGGATTGCCCGCCTTGGGGCTCACGCAGATCCAGTCGAGGCCGGCCGGCGCGGCCAGCGTGCCGTTCGTCTCGACGGCGATCTCGAAGCCGCGGGCATGGACCGCCGCGATCAGCGCCTCGTCGAGCTGGAGCAGCGGCTCGCCGCCGGTGAAGACCACGAAGCGCCCGTGCTCGCCCCCTTCCCAGGTGATCGCGATCAACGTCGCGAGCGTCGAGGGGTGATCGTATCGACCCCCGTTCGGACCATCCATCCCGACGAAATCCGTGTCGCAGAACGTGCAGGCGGCCCCCGCGCGATCCGCCTCGCGGCCCGACCACAAGTTGCATCCTGCGAAGCGGCAGAACACGGCGGCCCGGCCCGCCTGCGCGCCCTCGCCCTGCAGGGTGTGGAACACTTCCTTGACCGCGTACGCCATGGTCTCGTGAGGGGCCGCCCGGCGCCGGCGCCGGTGAGAAAACATCAATCGCGCCCCGCACATAGGCCGATGGCGGCCGGGACGCCAGCGGGCAGCCATGCGCGCGGCTCGCGCCAAACCTGTGGAGGGCGGCGCCCGCCATCCTCTCGCCACGGATCGCGCGTTGAAGTCGGTGCCAGGACGTCGCACGCTCAGGGTGCGTGTGGAGCGGCTGCGCCCTCTCAGCGTTGCTCCCGACTCGCCGAAGCTTGGCCGCGTCCTAGCTACCGTGCCGACCCGGCGCCGGGCCTGTGCCCGCCCGGCCCCTCTCGAGACAGGCCTGATGCCGAACCGAATGCTGAGCCGTTTCGCCCGAGGATTGTTCGTCGCGGTGGGACTCGTCGGGGCGGGCGCCGCCCACGCCGTCACGGCTCCGATGCTCGTGGTCGACGCCGATTCGGGCAAGGTGCTCTACGCGCAGGGCGCGACCGACCCCTGGTATCCGGCCTCGATCACGAAGCTGATGACCACCTACGTCGCCCTCGATCTGGTACGGCAGGGCAAGGTCACGCTCGACACCCTGCTCACGATCTCGCCCGCCGCGGCCGCGGAGCCTCCGTCCAAGATGGGGTTCAAGCCCGGCACCCAGATCACCCTCGACAACGCCCTGAAGATCATCATGGTCAAGTCGGCCAACGACGTGGCCTGGGCGATCGGCGAGAATCTCGGCGGCTCGGTCGAGGGCTTCGCCGACATGATGAACGAGACGGCGCGCCGCATCGGCATGCGCGAGAGCCGCTGGTCCAATCCGAACGGGCTTCCCGATCCGCGCCAGTGGACCTCGGCCCGCGACATGGCGATCCTCGGGCGCGCATTGATGCGGGACTTCCCCGATTCGCGTCCCCTGTTCTCGATCAGCGCCATCCAGTTCGGGCGTGCCGTGATGGCCAATCACAACGGCCTGCTCGGCCGCTACGCCGGCGCCGACGGCATGAAGACGGGCTTCATCTGCTCGGGCGGCTTCAACGTGGTCGCGAGCGCGACCCGCAACGGCCGCCGCATCATCACCGTCGTGATGGGCCAGCCCTCGGCCCGGGAGCGGGACCTCAAGGCCGCCGACCTGTTCGATTACGGGTTCGGCCAGTCGCCCGGCTGGACGGCCCAGAGCGTCGATGCCCTGCCGAGCTCGTCCCTGTCGGAGCCGCCCGACATGCGCCCCTACATCTGCGACAAGCGCAAGCCGATGCCGGTGGACGAAGGCCAGAGCGCCATCACCGCGAGCGCCGCCGCGGCCGGCGCCAGCGCCGACAACGCCAACGCGCAACTCATGGGTGCCGCCGCGCCGGCCTCCTCCGCGCTCGCCTTCGCCACCATGAACAGCGCGGCGCTCCGGGCGCGCTCCCTACCGCCGCGCGCGCCGCTGCAGCCCGTGCTCGTCTGGGTCGGCCGCGATCCGGCGGAGAGCCAGATCATGCTCAACGAGCAGGAGGAGGCCGAGAAGGCGCAGAAGCTCGCCGCCCGGACGGCGAAGCTCGAAGCCGCTAAGGCCAAGCGGGAGGCGGCCCTCGCCGCGAAGGCCGCCCGCGCAGAGGCGAAGAAGTCGGACGCGAAGCCCGAGGTCAAGCAGGCGGCGCGCAAGCCCGAAGCCCAGAAGGCGGCGGCGCGGGCCGGCGGCGTTCCGAAGGCGGCGACGGCCTACACCTCCGTCGAGACGAAGCCCGCGATTCCGCAGGCGAAGGGCGGCAGCAAGCCTCACGCGGCCAAGCCCGGTGCGGCCAAGCCCAGCGCGACGAAGACCGCTCAGGCCGCTCACAAGCCCGCCGCGAAGCCGACGAAGGCGAAGCCCAAGGAGTGATCTCGACCGGGGCCTGATCGCGCCCCATCCGGCGTGTCCGAGCCCGGTGCATCCTGAGGCCCGCAGCATCCCGCTTGCGGGCACCCGCTTCGGCCGGTAGGCCGATGCGATGACCGACGATCCGAGGCGCCCGGCACCGATCCCGCTCACCGTCCTCACCGGCTTCCTGGGCGCCGGCAAGACCACGCTCCTCAACCGTCTGTTGCGCGACCCGGACTTCGCCGACACCCTCGTCATCGTCAACGAGTTCGGCGAGATCGGACTCGACCATCTGCTGATCGAGACGATCGACGACGACATGGTCTTACTCGGCGCCGGCTGCCTCTGCTGCACCGTGCGGGGCGACCTGATCGCAGCCCTCGAGGACCTGCTGCGACGCCGCGACAACGGGCGGATCCGCGCCTTTCGCCGCGTCGTCATCGAGACGACGGGCCTGGCCGATCCGGGGCCGATCCTCCACGCGCTGATCTACCATCCGTACTTGGCCCTGAGGTATCGGCTGCAGGGCGTCGTCGCTGTGGTCGATGCCGTGAACGGCGCCGCCACGCTCGACACGCATCCGGAGGCGATCCGTCAGGTCGCCGTCGCCGACCGGATCATCCTGGCGAAGTCCGACCTCGATGCCGAGGCTGCAGACCGCTTGCGCGTCCGCCTGACGGCCCTGAACCCCGTCGCTGCGATCGCGGGGCCGGATGTTCCGGCCGCGGATCTCCTCGAAGGCCCGTTCGGCGTGGACGAGCGGATCTCGGGTCTCCGCGCCTGGCTCGGCGAGGCGGTGCCGGACGCCTACGCTCCGCGGGACGGTGACGTGAACCGGCACGACGCGTCGATCCGTGCCTTCTCTCTGACGAGCGACGTGCCGGTGTCCCGGGCGGCGCTCGAGATGTTCCTCGATCTGCTGCGCTCAAGCCAGGGCGCGAACCTCCTGCGCCTGAAGGGGCTCGTCGCGCTTGCCGAGGATCCTGAGCGTCCGCTCGTGCTGCACGGCGTCCAGCACGTCCTGCACGCGCCGGTCAGCTTGGCTTCCTGGCCGGACGAGGACCGGACGTCCCGCCTCGTCCTCATCGTCCGCGATCTCGAGCCGGCCTTCGTGGCCAAGCTCTGGGACGCCTTCCTCGGGCGGCCGCGCGTCGATGCGCCGGACGCGGCCGCGCTCACCGCGAACCCCCTCGCCATTCCCCACGGCTGATCCGGAATCGGGGCACCGGCCGCGGCACCATCCTTGTTCCCTGAGATCCCGCGGCGGCGGTGGGGCGCCGCTTCGTCCCATAGCGGGACGGCGGGCGGGAACGGAACGTAACGATGGTGCAACGTTTCACGGTGATCGCGGGCGGCTTGGCGGGATCCTCCCAGGACCTTCCGGCGGGTGAGCGGCATTGGCGGGTCGATCTGCGCTCGGTCGGCACCGTCGGCGAGCCGGAGATCGCGGCTTGGCGCGCGCTCCTCGTCCGGACCGGCTCCGCGCAGACGCCCTTCGCGGACCCCGACTATCTGTTACCAGCGGCCCGACATCAGAGCGCCGGGAGAGCCGTCGTCCTCGGGTTCGTCTGGTGTCGACGCGACGAGGGAGCCGAAGCACTCAGAGGCGTGCTCCCACTCGTCCTCGGAGGCTCACTCTGGCGCCGCAGCCATGCCGGCTTGTGGTCGCCGCCGGGCCTGCCGCACGGTACCGGACTGAGCATCGAAGCAAGTTGCGCGCAGGAGGTGGCATCGGCCCTCCGTGACGCGCTTGCCCGCGCGGGATGGCGCCTCGCCATGGCGCTCCCGGACCTGAACGCGGGAATGGCGCCGGAATGCCGATTCATGCTGTTGCCTGCGAGCGAGGCCCGATCCGGCCGTCGCGCGGTGCCGACGTCCCACATGGTCGGTGTCCGACCCGCGGATTTCCTCTCCGAAGAGTTCGAGAGCGTCTCCGAGCCAGGCCGCGTCCGCGACGCCGTCGAAGACTTCCTCGCCCTCGACGCGCGGACGGCCCGCCGCCCGATCGTTGCCGATCCGTCGGAAGCGGCGATGGTGCGGGTCGTGACGCGCCTGTTCGCCCGGCGCCGAGCCGTGAGCATCGACCTCGCGAGCCGGTCCGGCCTGATCGTCGCGGGAAGCCTCCGCCTCGGAACGCGGCGGACCCTGTGGCGCAGCGCCGTTGCGGCGGCCCAGACCTGACCCTACTCGTCCTCGCCGAACCTGTCGGCGAGCAGCGCCTCGATCGCGTCGAGGCACGCCTCGGCGTCGATGCCGACCGCGGTGACGGCGATGGAGGTGCCCTGGGCCGCGCCCAGCGTCAGCAGACCCATGATCGAGCGCCCGCCCACGGTCTCGCCCGAGCGCGTGACCGTCACGGTCGAATCGAAGCGCTCGACCATCTGGACGAACTTCGCGGAGGCGCGGGCGTGCAGACCGCGCCGGTTGATGATCGGCAGGATACGAAGGAATCCGCCATCCGGAACCGGTGGCTGTTCTTCGTCGTCGGCGGCGAAGGTCTCGCTCATCGGCTCGGTGCGCTTCCTCTCGGGTCGACTTGGTCACCGGCCGACGCCGGCCCAATGGGCTTCAGCGCGACCGACGGATTCGTTGAACCCGTGCCTAATCAATCGAAAGGGCGAGTGGAAGGCTACTTTCCGGCCAAAACGCGGGAGGCCACGTTGATGTACTTGCGACCCGCCTCCTGCGCGTGAAGGACCGCGTCGCCGAGCGATTCCTCGTCCCGTACGCTCGCGAGCTTGATCAGCATGGGCAGGTTGATGCCGGCCACGACCTCGACGGCGCCGCCGTTCATGCAGGACAGGGCGAGGTTCGACGGTGTGCCGCCGAACATGTCGGTGAGAACCACGACCCCGTTTCCCGAGTTGACCCGACCGACGGCCGACATGATATCCCGCCGACGCAACTCCATATCGTCCTCGGGTCCGATCGTGATTGTCTCGATCTGCTTCTGCGGGCCGACCACGTGCTCCAGCGCGGCCTTGAACTCGGTCGCCAGCAACCCGTGGGTGACGAGCACCATTCCAATCATCGACGCGTTTTCCGACGCCTAGCCAGCGAAGCCGCCATTTTGTGCACCGCACGACGATGCGCAAGGCGGTCGCGACGTTTTGCTCGAAACGACATCACGATCATGCCACGGCGGAGACGAGGGCGCTACGGGGCCTCGGCAGGACCCGGCCCGAGAGCGCCGCACTGCGACCGCGAAGCCACGGCCAGCGCGCTCATCACGTGAGCCGGTGCCTGTCCGGTTTCCCGCACGGCGCGGTCGAGGACCAGGCGCGGCAGTGCGATGCCGAGAACGACTGCGGCTTCGGCCGGTTCCGGCAGCCGTTCCGCCCGTTCTACGCAATCAACCACGAGGCGGAGGATGGCAGCATCGAGCGCCGGAACGGTACGCAGCCCCAGGCCGCGGACCTCGATGAGGCCGACGATCGCCGGGTGCGGCCGCGCGACCAGCCGGCCGTGATGCCGCTCGATGCGGATGCGGTCGTCTCCGACGAGCTGAGCGTGAAGCCCTTCGCGCTCGGCACGATCGAGGAGGCCCAGCGCGAGGGACGACTTGCCGGCACCGGCCGCTCCGCGAATCAGAATGCCGCCCTCGCCGACGACCACGCAGGTCGCGTGAACGGTCGTCGCATCCGGCCCCTCGGCGGGGTCGGTCCGACTCAAGCCGCAGCCGCCTGCCGCGGCGCCAAGGGAAGGCGCACGATAAACCGAGCACCGCGCACGGTGGGCTGCCCCTCCTCGTCCGCCGGTCCGGGCCTGTTCTCGGCGCGGATCGTACCGCGATGCGCCTGCACGATCTGACGTGAGATCGAGAGTCCGAGACCCGAATTCTGCCCGAAGCCCTGTTCCGGACGATCGGTATAGAAGCGCTCGAAAATCCGCTCGATCGCGTGCTCGGGAATGCCGGGCCCCTCGTCCTCGCAGATCATCTCGACCTCGTTGCGTACGCGGCGCAAGGCGACACGCACCTTCGCCTCGGACGGCGAGAAGGAGCGGGCATTGTCGAGCAGGTTGTTCACCACCTGGCCGAGGCGGCTGTCGTGGCCGATGATCGTGAAGGTGTTCTCCTGGTCGGATGCCGCATCGACGTCGAGCTGGATGAGGGCATCCTTCGGGCGGCGACGCTCGTTCGCGACCGAGACGACGGTGTTGAGGAGCTTGCGCAGATCGACCCGCTTCGCCTCGGCCCTGGCGAGTTCCGCGTCGAGGCGGGAGGCATCGGCGATGTCGCTGATCAGGCGGTCGAGGCGCTTCACGTCGTGCTGGATGATCTCCATCAGGCGCCCGCGGGACTCGTCGCTCTTGGCGAGCGGCAGCGTCTCGACGGCACTCCGAAGGGAGGTCAGCGGGTTCTTCAACTCGTGGCTGACGTCGGCCGCGAAGCTCTCGATCGCGTCGATGCGCCGGTAGAGCGCCTGGGTCATGTCGCGCAGGGCGCCGGAGAGATGGCCGATCTCGTCGGTGCGGTAGGTGAAGTCCGGGATCTCCTGTCGGGACTTGATCCCCATCCGCACCTTCTCGGCGGCGTCGGCGAGGCGGCGCACCGGCCCGGCGATGGCGCCCGCGAGCAGGATCGACAGCACCACCATCACCAGGGCCGCCACGAGAAACACCTGCAGGAGGCCGAACCGCTCGGATGCGATCACGCGGTCGATCGCGTCTCCCTGTGTCGAGAGCATCAGAGCGCCCCGGACCGCGCCGCCCCGCTGGATCGGAACGGCGACCGACACGATGGTCTCGCCGAGTTCGTTGCGGCGGACGATGTTTCCCCGCCCCCCGCCGAGCGCCGCCTGGACCTCGCGCAGGGAGCGGCCGTTCTGAGGGCCGACCTCCTCCTGCACTTTGGAACGGTCTCCGACGAGGCCGAAGATCGTGCCCTGGACGTAGTCGAAGACCTGCTCGACGAGGCTGCGCTTGTGCGGGCGGATCGGCGCGGGCTCCGGACGATTGATATCGCCGCGGGCGTAGAGGGAGCGGGTGTCGAAGAGCAACCCGCCCTCCTCGTCGTAGACCCGGGCGCGATTGCCGGTGGGCGTCACGAGGCGGCGGAGCAGGGGCGCGACGCGCTCCGGATTCAGCGAGAAGGCGAGGGGAGAGGGACGGTCGTCGGACGCCCCGCTCTCGCCGGCCTGCTGCTGAAGCAGCTTGTCCGGATCGATCCGGATCGTGTCCGTGTCGACCGAGGCCGAGGCGGCGATGGCCCCCGCGATGATCTCGCTCTGGATCAGCAGGCTCTGGACGCGCGCCTGAATCAGGCCCTGCCGGAACTGGTTGAGGTAGAGGAAGCCGAGCAGGAGGACGATGAGCCCAACGAGGTTGAGCACCACGATGCGCCGCGTCAGGCTCGACGAGGCGCGCTGGCCGACGGCGTGCCACAAGGCGCTCGGCCACGTCAGGGGGCCGCGGCGACCGCCTTCATCATCCTGGCCTGGCACGGATTTCCCGAAAAGGGGTGAGAGCATCGCGAGCGGGGGAGCGGAGACTGCGAAACAGGCGATCTCAGCCTTCCTTGAAGCGATAGCCGACGCCGTACAAGGTCTCGATCATATCGAAGTTGGTATCGACGACCTTGAACTTCTTGCGCAACCGCTTGATGTGGCTGTCGATCGTGCGGTCGTCCACGTAGACCTGATCATCGTAGGCCGCATCCATCAGGGCGTTGCGGCTCTTCACGACGCCCGGCCGCTGCGCGAGCGCCTGCAGAATCAGGAACTCGGTCACGGTCAGCGTCACCGGCTCGCCCTTCCAGGTGCAGGTGTGGCGCTCCGGATCCATCATGAGGAGGCCCCGCTCCAGGGAGCGGGCGGCGGCATCCGCCTCGCGGGCGGGGGCGCCAGGGCCGTCCTTGGGCGCGAATCGCCGAAGCACCGCCTTCACCCGCTCGACCAGCAGACGCTGGGAGAACGGTTTGTGGATGAAATCGTCGGCACCCATCTTCAGGCCGAACAACTCGTCGATCTCCTCGTCCTTCGAGGTGAGAAAGATCACGGGAAGGTCGGATTTCTGCCGCAGGCGTCGGAGAAGCTCCATCCCGTCCATGCGCGGCATCTTGATGTCGAAGATCGCGAGGTCGGGCGGGGAGTGGCGCAGACCGTCGAGCGCAGAAGCGCCGTCGGTATAGGTCTGGATGCGATACCCTTCGGTCTCCAGAGCGATCGACACGGAGGTCAGGATGTTTCGGTCGTCGTCGACGAGGGCGATGGTCGGCATGCGCGTTCCCTACTGATCGGAGGCGGCGCGGGATTGTGCCCACCCGCTTGCCGGCTCCGGCCCCCGACGGGGCAGGCAAAGACACGAACGCAACCACGCGCAGGGCGCGGGGTCCGTTTCGCGCGGAAAGGATGGAGCTTTAACGGCATCGCTGGAAAAAAGCGAGCGTCGTGCGTAGCTTGGCCGTATCCGGTTAACAGGTCGCGGGGTCCGGGGGCTCGTGCCCGTCGCGTCGCGCGCTATGATCCGGGTGGTTGATGCGCGGGGCGGAGTCGGGTCCGATGAGTGAGGAAAGCGGCGCGGGACGATCGGAGCGGCGCGGGCCGGCGCAACCGCTTCCGGCTGCGGAGGCGCCCTTCGACGCGATCGGCCTGGCCCGTACTCTCCTGCGCAGTGTCCGTTCAGGAGCGCTCGCCACGATCGACGCCGTCGACGGCACGCCCTTCGCCTCCCTCGTGACCATCGCGACCGACGTCGACGGCACGCCGCTGATGCTGCTGTCGCGGCTCTCCGCGCATACCCGCAACCTGATCGCCGATTCCCGTTGCTCGCTCCTCTTCTCCCAGGGAGGAAAGGGCGATCCGCTCGCCCACCCACGCCTCACCGTGACGGGCCGCGCCGCGCAGACGGGAGAGAGCCGCGCGCGCGAGCGCTTCCTCGCCCGCCACCCGAAGGCCAAGCTCTACGCCGACTTCCCCGATTTCGGCTTCTTCGCCCTGGCGCCCCAGGCCGGGCACCTCAACGGAGGCTTCGCCAAGGCGGCGACCCTCACCACCGCCGAACTTCTCCTCGACCTGTCCGGCGCCGAAACGGTGGCCGCGGGCGAGCGCGGCGCGGTGGACCATATGAATGCGGACCACGCCGATGCCCTGGCACTCTACGCCGCCGCGGTCGGCGAGGGCGAGGGAACCTGGCGGCTGAGCGGCCTCGACCCGGAGGGGATGGACCTGATGGCGGGGGAGCGCACCGCGCGGATCACCTATCCGGAGCCGGTGCGCGACATGGCGAGCCTTCGCAAATCCCTCGTCGCGATGGCCGCCGCGGCGCGCGAGAAGGCCGGCTGAGCCACCTGTGGAGCGGAATCGCAGCCCGTCCCCGCGCTTGGCGCGCCGGGGCCGCACTGCTATCTGCGGCTCACACGTGCTTCCGAACATGAGACGGCGCCCCGTCGGTCTCCCGACCGCGGGGGTGCCGCAGATGGTTTCTTGATGACCGCGTCCCCGATAGCCAACATCCGCAACTTCTCGATCGTGGCGCATATCGACCACGGCAAGTCGACGCTCGCCGACCGCCTCATCGAGACGACGGGCACCGTGAGTCAGCGCGAGATGGGCGAGCAGATGCTCGACTCGATGGACATCGAGCGCGAGCGCGGCATCACCATCAAGGCGCAGACCGTGCGGCTCGAGTACCGCGCCCAGGACGGGAAGGACTACGTCCTCAACCTGATGGACACGCCCGGCCACGTCGACTTCGCCTACGAGGTCTCTCGCTCTCTCGCGGCCTGCGAGGGCTCGCTCCTCGTGGTCGATGCCTCGCAGGGTGTCGAGGCTCAAACCCTCGCCAACGTCTACCAGGCGCTCGATGCCAACCACGAGATCGTCCCGGTCCTCAACAAGATCGACCTGCCGGCGGCCGAGCCGGACCGCGTGAAGCAGCAGATCGAGGAGGTGATCGGCCTCGATGCGTCCGACGCGGTGCCGATCTCGGCCAAGACCGGCATCAACATCGAGGCGGTTCTCGAGGCGATCGTCACCCGCCTGCCGCCGCCGAAGGGCGACCGGGGCGCGCCGCTCAAGGCGCTCCTCGTCGATTCCTGGTACGACGTCTATCTCGGCGTGGTGGTGCTGGTGCGCATCGTCGACGGCGTGCTCAAGAAGGGCATGACGATCCGCATGATGGGCGCCGATGCCGTGTACGGCGTGGATCGCATCGGCGTGTTCCGGCCCAAGATGGCCGATATCGGCGAGCTCGGCCCCGGCGAAGTCGGCTTCCTCACGGCCTCGATCAAGGAGGTGGCGGACACTCGGGTCGGCGACACCATCACGGAGGACAAGCGTCAGACGACCGAGATGCTGGCCGGCTTCAAGGAAGTGCAGGCGGTCGTCTTCTGCGGCCTCTTCCCGGTGGATGCCGCCGAGTTCGAGAACCTGCGCTCGGCGATGGGTAAACTCCGGCTCAATGACGCGAGCTTCTCCTACGAGATGGAGACGAGCGCGGCCCTCGGCTTCGGCTTCCGCTGCGGCTTCCTGGGTCTCCTGCATCTCGAGATCATCCAGGAGCGGTTGGAGCGAGAATTCAACCTCGACCTGATCTCGACGGCGCCGAGCGTGGTCTACCACCTGCACATGAGCGACGGCACGCTGAAGGAGCTGCACAACCCGGCCGACATGCCCGACATCATGAAGATCGAGTCGATCGAGGAGCCCTGGATCCGCGCAACGATCCTCACGCCCGATGAATATCTCGGCGGCGTCCTTAAGCTCTGCCAGGACCGGCGCGGCATCCAGGTCGACCTCAATTACGTCGGTAAGCGAGCGATGGTCGTCTACGACCTGCCGCTGAACGAGGTGGTCTTCGACTTTTACGACCGGCTGAAATCGATCTCGAAGGGCTACGCCTCCTTCGACTACCACGTCTCGGATTACCGGGAGGGCGACCTCGTGAAGATGTCGATCCTCGTCAACGCCGAGCCCGTGGACGCGCTCTCGATGCTGGTCCACCGCGCCCGTGCCGAGTCCCGGGGACGTGCCATGTGCGAGAAGCTGAAGGATCTGATCCCACGGCATCTCTTCCAGATCCCGGTCCAGGCGGCGATCGGCGGCAAGATCATCGCCCGCGAGACGATCCGGGCTCTCTCGAAGGACGTGACGGCCAAGTGCTACGGCGGCGACATCTCCCGTAAGCGCAAGCTCCTCGACAAGCAGAAGGAGGGCAAGAAGCGCATGCGCCAGTTCGGCCGCGTGGAGATCCCGCAGGAAGCCTTCATCGCCGCCCTGAAGATGGACACGTGAGGGCCGAGGGTAAGGCCTCGCGGAGCCTGTGGCATCGACGGCACAGGAGCCACGCTTCTCACACCGAATGGTTGCGCTCCTTCGAGCGGCTCCAACCCTGCCGGGTTGCCGCGGCGGAGTCCGAATGGCTAAGCTCACCCTCCAGGTGAGCCGGCGGTTCCGTGCCCCTGCAGCACAGAGGGGTAGCTCGTGACTCCACGCTCTCTCGTTGCCTGCACCGCATTCCTGTTGATCGCGACCGGCGCTTCGGCGCAGGGAACGCAGGATCAGCAATCGGCCTGTACGCCGGACGTCCTGCGTCTGTGCAGCGCCTACATTCCCGATGCGGGCCGCATCACCGCCTGCCTGCGCAGCCAGCCGCAGAAGCTCAACACGGCATGCCGGGCCGCCGTGGCCGGCACCCGCAGCACGCGCGACCGCAGCTGAACGGAGCGGATTGCCCGGCCAGTCGGCGGCGGCTCCCGAGAGGGGAGCGACGGCGACGAGGCTAGCCGTAGGTGGCGGGAAGCGTACGGTCGACCTATTCCCGCCACGCGATCATTCGGAATGGCCTGCAAAGGCCAGGATTCGGTCCTGCATCTGGTCGGATCGGAGCAGGTCGGCGCGCATGCGCGCGTGCAGGCTCTCGGTTCGTCCCTGTGCACGGCGCAACAGGAAGGCGCCGAGCCTCTCGGCGCAGCGTGCGCCCGCGAGCGCCGTCGCGATGGCCAGGATGCTGCGGACGAGCCCGCGGGATAGCGTGGCCCCGTCGAGGAGCGGGTCATCGAGAGAGAGGATCGCCTGGAAGCAGCCCGGCTCGCCCTGGCGTCCGCTGCGTCCGGCGAGTTGATCGTCGATGCGGCGGGCATCCTGCCGTTCGACCATGATCACGTGCAGGCCGCCGGCCTCGGCAACCCCGGGCCCGAGCTTGATGTCGGTCCCACGCCCGGCCATGTTCGTCGCGACCGTGATGCGGCCGGGCTGGCCGGCTTCAGAGATGATGTCGGCCTCCGTCCCGTCCTGGGCGGCGCTCAGCACCGTGTGCGGCAGTCCCGCCGCCGTCAGATGCGCACTGGCCTTGGCCGACGCCGCTACGGAACGGGTGCCGACGAGGACGGGGCAGCCGAGGGCGTGGAGCTCCGCGATCCGTGCCGTCACCTGCCGCCATTGGATCGCCGCCTCCGGCAGCACGGCGTCCGGCAGATGCCGCCGCTGTACCGGCCGATGCGTCGGAATGCGGGCGACGGGCAGGCGATAGACGGTCCAGAACTCGGACACCACGCCCGTCGTGGTGCCGGTCATACCCGAGAGCCTCCGGTAGCGCCGGAAGAAGCGCTGGTAGGTCATGCGCGCGATCGTGGTACGCCCCTGCGAGAGGTCGCAGCCCTCCTTGTGCTCGATCATCTGGTGAAGACCGTCGCTCCAAGACCGGTCCGGCATCACGCGGCCTGTATTGGCGTCGACGATGACGACCTTGCCGTCGCGCAGGATGTAATGCTCGTCGCGCAGGAACAGGTGATGCGCCGAGAGCGCCTGCCTGACCAGTTCCTCGCGGGTCACGCGGCCGCGCCAGGCCGCGCCGTCCCTGGCGACGAGTTCGGCGACCCGCTCGCGCCCCGTGTCAGTCAGGATGACGCGGCGCTCACTCTGGTCGATGAGATAATCCCGCGGGCTCGCGAGCAGGGACGCGACGGCCATCGCGCGGGACAGGATTTCCGGACCGAACTGCGTACCCGCCTGCGCCGAGATGATCAGGGGCGTGCGCGCCTCGTCGATCAGCACGCTGTCGGCCTCGTCGACGATGGCGAAGTGGAGGCCGCGCAACCGCAATTTCCCGAGCCGCGCGCCCGGTGCGTGCAGGCTCTCGAGCTTCATCCGCACCTCGCTGGCGCGCTGCCCGAGCGCGATGCGATCCCTCAGGTAATCGAAGGCGAGGTCCTTGTTGGTGCAGTAGGTGATGTCGCAGGCATAGGCCGCGGCGCGCTCGGGCAGTTCCTGTTTCTCCTTCACGATTCCGACGCTGAGGCCGAGGGATGCGTAGAGCGGGCGCATCAGCTCGGCGTCGCGTTCGGCGAGGTAATCGTTGACGGTGACGACGTGGACGGGAAGTCCTGCCAGCGCCGCGGCGCCAGCGGCCAGGGTCGCCGTCAGCGTCTTGCCTTCGCCGGTGGCCATCTGGGCGATCCGACCGTCGAGGAGCGCGGCCGCTCCCATCATCTGCACGCCGTAATGGCGCTGGCCGCTGACCCGGCCCGACATCTCCCGGATCAGCGCGAAGGCCCGGGCGATGTCGCCATCGCGAAAGCGCTCGCGGCCCCGCAGGCGCCCGGCGACGGCGCGGATCTCGGCATCCAGCGCCTCGCGTGGGAGTGCGGCAACGGCCTCGGCCTGCGCCAGTGCATCCCGCGCGATGCGCGCGTAGCGCCGGGTGGCGAGCCCCGAGAATCGGGCCCGCAGCAGGCCGACGACCCGTGCCGCGGCCTGATCCAGGGCGCTCGCCTTCGGGTTCACCCGCTCGGCATAGGCTCGTGCACTCGGGAGGCGCATCGGAGGCTGCTGAGGGAGGGGGAGTGCGTCAGACACGGAACTGGCTCAGGAAGACCTGCCGCAAGCCGCGCAACAAGCGCCACGCGATGGCCTCTCGGCCGTGGTCGAATCGGACGTAGACGCGCTCGCCGAGGACGTCGAGCGGGAGACCTCCGGCGAGCTGCACGTCGAAGATGAAGATGCTCTGGAGCGCCACCGGCTTCTGCGGGTTGCTCGCATCCACGGCGATCGTGCCGCCGCCCTGGGTCGTGAGTGCGAGGCTCGGGATGTCCTGCTGGGCTGCGGGCACCTCGCGGGCGATGGCGCCTCGGCGCACGGTCTCTGGGGCCTCCGCGAGGCGCGCCGCCACCGCGCGCGTGCGGCTGCGGATCAGGTCGACATCGGCCTGCGGCACCACCACCCGCACCACGGGATCGTCGGCGGCGAGCACGTAGCCGATGCGCTCCCCCCGGCGCAGATACCGGCCCGGCAGGTCGGTCGATCCAGGCACGATCAGGCGGCCGGAATGCTCGGCACGCACCGTGAGGTCGGCGCGCCGCTCGCGGAAGACGCGCAGGCTCTCCTGCGTGCTCGCGATCTGCTCTTGGAGGATCTGGGCTTGCACGCGGTCGCCGAGGCGGGCGGCGTCGTAGCGCAGGCGCAATTCCGAGAGTTGCGCCTCCAGGACGGCAACGCGGCTGTCGAGGCTCGGATCGTCCAACGTCGCTACCGCCGCGCCGGCCTCCGCCTCCTGGCCGGGCGTTACGAGGAGCTCGGTCAGGATCCCATCGGTCCGGGCGCGCAATTGTGTGTCGTCCGGTGCCCACACCACCCCCTGCGCCATGGTCGCGTAGGGGAGGGGCACCACGAAAAAGGCAGCGAGCATCGCAAGACAGGCGCCGCCCGTCACGAGGATCGCCCGCCGTCGCCGCCCGTTCAGTTTGGGATCGGCGAAGATGAACTTCAGGCCCTTCACGGCCGGCCCGACGACGATGCCGGTCACCGCCAGGATCGCGAGGAGGACACCGAAGATGAAGTACTGCGTCGCGACGAAGGTCGCGATCGCGAGCGAGACGGTGGTGCGGTAGAGGAAGGCCGCGACCGCGTAGAAGACCATCCAGGACCGCTCGCCCCGGGCCGTGACCGGGCTCTCGGTGCCCTCGATCTTCAGGACGTAGCGCTCGATCAGGTAGAAGACGTAGCGGTTCGCGCGGGAGCCGAGATTCGGGATCTCAAGCAGATCCGCGAGAATGTAGTAGCCGTCGAAGCGCAGCAGCGGGTTGCCGTTGAAGACGAGGGTCGAGACGCTGCCGATCACCATCACGTTGAAGGCCGCGGCGCGCACGAGGCCGGGCTCCGCAAGCGTCCAGACGATGGCGGCGACCGCTGCCAGGAACAGCTCCACGAAGATCCCGGCCGAGGCCACCATCATCCGCTGCCACTTGCTGGCGAAGGCGGCCGAGGACGAGGCATCGACATAGGGGGCCGGGATCAGCACGAGGAGCATGATGCCGACCTCGTGCACCTCCCCGCCCCAGGCCTTGGCCGCGCAGGCATGCCCCGCCTCGTGCAGGGCCTTGATGACGGGATAGAGGCACATCATCAGCGCGACGTTCTGCGCCGAGAGCATCTGGTTGGCCACGTCGCCCGTCAGCTCGTTCCAGTTCAGGGCCGCGAGGACCGCGCCGCTGATCAGCACCGCGAGCCAGAATCCGAAACCCCAGGCGGTGAAGAAGGGGCGGTAGAGGGGGCCGAGGCGGTCGAGCGCGGCGTCGGGATCGAACAGGGGGAAGCGGAGCGCGAGCGGATTGCGCACCCGCGCGATCAGGGTGCGCCGAGCGGTCGATTCCGAGCGCTCGGCGAGTTCCGCGAGATCGGGCGGCAGATCACCCTGAAGGAGGTCCGAGCCGTGCAGCTGCGAGATCAGCCGGATCACGTCGTCCTGGGTCGGCGGATCCTCCTCGTTGCGCCTGGCAACCAGTTCCCAGATCTCCTGCAGGGAACGCCGGCCGTCCATCATGCAGACGATCAAGTTCGCCACCGCCGAGAGGCGGTGGAAACGCCCCGTCTGGTGGTCCTGCAGGATATACCAGACCTCGCCGCGGAAGCGCTGACGATGGATCTCGGCATGGCGGCGCAGCCGCGGCTTCAATCCCGCGACCCGGTACCAGGAGTGGCTGAAGAGGGACTGGGCCATCGTTTTGGTTCAGGGGATCCAGTGCCAGAGGGTGAGGCGGGCCCAGTCGACGAGGGGGCGGGCCCAGATCCAGACCAGCAGGCGCCGCTCCACATCGACCTTGGCAATCCCCTCCATGCCCGGCCGCAGCCGCGTCGAGCCTTGCGTGATCCGGCCCTCCACCCGGAACAGGTTGCGCCCGTTGCGCGCCTCCGCCACCGGCGTGATCGTCTGCACCGTCAGCGCCTGCGGCTCCTCCGGCAGCGAGGA
>NZ_JAVDVV010000030.1:0-70134 GCF_031457035.1 Methylobacterium sp. BE186 | reverse complement strand
ATCAGGATTGGAATGTGGCGCGGTCGGGCGGCGGGGGGATTTGGTGTTGATCAAGCGTCTCACGCCCGCCCCTGCCGGCCCCGGCTCTCGCCCGGCGCCGGGCCGGGACCGCAGCCGAGATCCCGGCCGATGCTCGCGCTGAGCCGGCCCGCGCCGGGCCCGAGCCCCGCCTTCCCCCGCATCGACACCTTCCTCAAACACCACATCGCCGCCCGAGCCCCGGGCACGCGCCCGTGACTGGCTGGCGGGATCGGATCGGTGATCCCGGCGCCGTGAGCCAAGTTCCGTCGGAGCGGAGGCGGCCCCGCGTCGTGGCCGTCGCCGGTCTGCCGGGTGCCGGCAAATCCACCCTGGCGGCCGCCCTCGCCGCCGCGCTCGGGGGCGCGCCCATCCTCTACTACGACGATTACGAGGAGGTCCCGCCCGATCCCGGCGAGTCGATGGAAGCCTGGATCGCCCGCGGCGCTCCGGTCGACGATATCGAAGTGCCGGGTCTCGCCGAGGATCTCGGTGCATTGGTGCGCGGTGAGGCGGCGACCGGCTCCCCGGGCCGGCCGCTGCGCGTCGGGCCCGTGCCGGCCAGGGCGCCCTACCTCGTCTTCGAGACCTTGCTCGGGCGGGCGCACCCGAAGACCGGGCGGTTCATCGATCTGCTGTTCTGGATCGAGCTGCCCCTCGACGTCGCCCTCGCCCGCAAGCTCGGCGCACAGCTTGCAGCATTCCGGGCGGAGGCGGCGTCCACGGATGCCCTGGCCCTGGCTGACCATCTCGGCCGCTATCTGCGCGATTACCCGACCCAGATCCGCCCGCCCTACCTGGTTCAGCAGGGCCGGATCGCCGCTGGCGCCGACCACGTGCTCGACGGGATGCGTCCGGTCGCCGATCTCGTGCGGGAGGCTGCCGCCCGCGTGCTCGGGCGCGCCGCGACGGGGCCGGATTGAGGGCGGCCCGTGCCGGAGGCCCGATTCACGCGCTGCGCGAGCCGAGGCGCTCCCACCACCAGTTCAGCACGTCGAGGCTCGTCGGCTCGGATTCGCGTGCCGACTTCACCTGCCCGGCCCTGAACTCGCTCGCCGTCGAGCCGAACTGGGCGCGAAAGCTGCGGCTGAAATGGGCCTCGCTCTGAAACCCGAAATCCGCCGCGAGCCGCGAGAGTAGGCGCGTCTCGAGGGGATCGCTCAGGGCAGCGCGCACGGCGAGGAGACGCCGCTCCTGGACGGAGCGCATGATCCCGCCATAGGGCGCGAACAGCCGGTAGAGGCTCGCGCGCGAGATGCCGAGCTCTGTGGCCAGCCACTCGGGCGAGAGATCCGGGGAGGCGAGGTTGGCGCGGATCGCCTGCTCGGCGAGCGCGAGGAGGCTCCTGTCGAGAGCCGGCGTCTCCAGCCGGTCGATGGGACGCGAGGGATCGAGGAGGGTGGTCAGCACCTCCTGCGTCCGGGCCACCACCTCCGGAACGTCCGCCTCCTCGAGATGCGCGCTGCGCTCGCGGAGCGCGGCCAAGTGGGCGGCGAGCAGGCGGTTGCGGGCCGGCTCCAGGCGCGGCGGCAATCCGGCCTCACCGATGCCGGGGAGCAGGCTGCGCGGCACGATCAGCGAGATCGTGTCGGACGAGGCGGCGTGGGTGTTCACCTCGAGCCGCAGGTCGATCAGGGCGACCTGCGCCGACCAGATCGTGGTTTCATGGCCGCTGATCCGGCCGTTGAAGCCGCCGACATTGTAGAGATGGAAGAGGAAATGGTCGGGGGTGCGCTCGATCAGGGCCCGGTCCCGGCGGAAGCACTGAGCCGTGAAGACCACCCGTGCCACGATCATGTCCCCGACGACGACCCCGCTCGCCGAGCCGGTCGGCAGCCGCTGGGTCGGATGGAAGGGGTGCGGCTCGAACAGAGCGCCGACCACGCCCTTCCAGACCTCGTAGGCCTCGGCATTGGGGAGGCCGGTGGTCAGATAGTCGAGCCGCGGCAGGGTGGACACGCGTCGTCGCCTTCGAGGAGCTGGGGAGGTTTCGAGCGGTGTCAGCCGGGATTGGCCGCCGACAACCCGTCGCGCAGGACTGGATTGCCAGCAGCTTTCATCCCTGCCTCCACGGGTGCCGCACGTCGCGCTGCGCGCCGGCGATTTTCCGGACGCACGGCAGGCTGGAAAGTTCCCGCTGCGCGAGGGCTCATTGCAGCAGAGGCCCTGCCGACGTCAACACAGCCTCGAAAGCCCGCCAACCTATCTCTGTCGAGAATTGCACAGTTCGGAGTCAGATGTGCAGCGCGTGTGCAAGAAGCGAACTATTTGGCGGCTGAAAGCGTCCGATCGCGTTGCTGGCTGCCGACGCGCGCAGGATTTTTGCGCGGCCATTTCAAGTGGTGACGGTCCGAATTTGGCCGTGGAAGCGGCCATCTCATCGGCTCTCAATGATGAAAATGATCTTTCCCACAGGTCTCGCGGAATGCGACACCTGGAGCTTCCCCGGAGGGTGAGGGCGCGAACGCGCTGGCGGCCTGCCGCCTCATCTTGAGGCCGGACCGAGCGAGGCCCTCGAATACGGTTCGCGAGGAAAAAATACCAGCAAATGTTGATTGGACAAAACGGATCAATTCCGTGTTGCGGCCACGCTTCGGGCCGCCTTCAATTGACCTCAACTGTGTTTTTCAGATTGCGTCCGTGGGCGTGAGACGCAGGATCAACGCAAAACGCACCGACTGCCTCCGCAAGGTGCAGCCGCACTGTTATGCACGGTGCGGAACGATGCGGAAATCGCACATCCATCCCCTGGGGGAATTATGAGCAAGCAGCTTCTGATCTACGAGCGGGCCGTTCCGGTGACCCGGCAGCGCCACGGGTCGTGGTCCGTCAAGGCCGGTTCGAGCTTCGATTTCGCGCGCGCCGTGAACTCCGTGCCGCTGATGGTCGCCGAGTTCGGCAACGCCTCGGCCGAATACACGATCGTCTTCGGCGGTGCGGCCGACGAGGTGATCCCCGTCGCGCTTCTCGGCATTCGCGACAACGAGAATTTGTACGTCAACGATTCGGGCGCCTGGGCGGGCAATTATGTCCCGGCCTTCCTGCGTCGGTACCCGTTCGTGTTCTCGAGCGACAACGCGAACGATCCCGACGCTACGTTCACGCTGTGCGTCGACGAGGAATTCGCCGGCTGCAACGACGAGGGGCGCGGTGAGCGCCTGTTCGACGCCGATGGCGAGCGCACCCAGTACCTGCAGAACGTTCTGGGCTTCCTCCAGGCCTACCAGGTCCAGTTCCAGCGCACGAAGGTCTTCGTGAAGCGGCTGCAGGACCTCGACCTCCTGGAGCCGATGCAGGCGCAGTTCACTCTGCGGACGGGCCAACGCTCGACCCTGTCGGGCTTCAGCGTGGTGAACCGCGAGCGCCTGAAGGCGCTCTCGGCGGATGCGCTGGCCGAGCTGATGCAGGCCGACGAACTGGAGCTGATCTACCAGCACCTCGGCTCGCTGCGGAACCTGACCCCGATCGCCGATCGCATCGGTGCTCCGGCGAGCGCCCCCGAGCCGGACACGGCGCCCGCCGCCCCGGCCGACTTCGAGACGTCGGGCAACGCCTGATTCGGAGCGCCCGAGCCCTGAGGCTCGGGCCTCACCTCTCCCACCAGTGACGGCGCTCCGAGGTTCGCGGAGCGCCGGGTTCAAGACCCCGACATCGGTACCGACGATCCCGGCCGCCTTCCGGCGGGCCGGGTGACGTGTCCTCCGCGCGCGGTGACGCGCGCCTGCGGCTGGAGAGAGTGGGATGGCTTTTCCGTTCAAGTCGGAAGGCTTCTGGGGTCCTCTGTTTCGCCGTCGCAACCGGCCGAAGGCGGCCGACGACGCGTCGCGCGCCAAGCGGCCGACGAAGCGTCAGCTCGTCATGCGCCTCAAGGCGAAGACCGACCGAATGCTCTACCGCGACCGGCTGATCTTCGATCCGCTGGAGCCGCGCGTCCTTCTCAATTCGGACATCACCTACACCGTCCCGTCCGATCCGCCGACGCAGGAGCACCAGCTCCTCGTCAAGCTCGTGCAGGAAACCCAAGGGGCGAACCAGTCTGCCACCCCGATCCAGCGCATCCAGATTCTCGACTTCACGAACGGCCAGGAGGGCGCGGTCCTTCACTCCTTCGGCGACGTCGCGACTTCCGGCACTTTCACGATCGTCGGACTAGCCGGAAAGAAGGACGTCATCACTGTCGATGTCGATTCCTTCAACATTCTGCCCGACAGCCGCCGGCCGATGCTCGCCGTCAGCGACACCAGCGCCAGCGACAATGACGGCGTCGTCCTGCGTAACGTTGCGAGCGCGCTCTTCGCGCTCACGGGCACCGACGCGGGAACAATCTCCTCCGGCAAATTCACGGGCAGCTTCTCGGGGGTCGCCAACCTCTCCGGCGCGTCCGGTGCATCCGACACGCTGGTGATCGGCGCAAACGGGCAGCTCAGCGGCATCTTCTCGGGCGGCAAGGGTTCCTTGCAGCTCGATCTCTCGAACACCGTCTCGGGCGACCTCGACGCGACGCTCTCGGATCGTACAGGCGGCTATGCCATCGGCTCCTCGGCCGCGACCTTCGCGAGCCTCGCCTTCACGGCGCCGACCACGAATTTCGGCGTGATCCTCGGCAGCGGTAACGACACGCTTCACCTCGCGACGCTGCCGCCGGGCACGAGCTTCGGCGTCACCGGCGGGGCCGGCAACGACGCGCTCGTGTTCGACGCGAACCTCCCGGCCGCTTCGGGTGGCCTCACCGTTTCCTTCGACGGAGGGGCGGGCGACGACCGGATCGACCTCTCGACGAACCTCACGGCTCAGGCCGGCGATATCGGATTCACCTTCCACGGGGGCGCGGGTGACAATTCCCTCGTCGTCGCCCAGGGCAAGACGATCACGGCGAGCGGTGCGGTCACCTTCACGACCGACGCGACGGTGACCCCCGCGCTCGTCACCAGCGGCGACAACCGCGGGGTGACGGCCGACGCGCGGATGGGCGTGACGATCAACCAGGACGCCATCATCCGGGGGGCCTCGGTCGCGATCTCGGTGCGCAGCAGCATCACGGTCTCCGACACCGCGCCGATCAACACGCAGACGCTCTCCGTCTCGACGACGGGCGGCGCCCGGATCACCCTCGACGGCACGGTCACGGCAACGACGAGCGCCGCCGACCTGACCACGGACGTCGAGAACGGCGTCACGCTCCGCTCGGCGCTCTCCTCGCAGCTCAAGCGCATCACGCCCACGCAGACCAACATCTCGACCATCGCGGTCGGCGCGAACGGCGCGGTCAACGGCGGCACGATCAAGCTTGCGGCGACGACGCGCGCCACGGTCGACGTGAAGGCGGTCGGCCTCGTCCTGCCGGGCGCCGGGACCTTCACCGACACGGCCAAGCGCACCGGCGATACCCTCAAGGGAATCGTCACCGGCGAGAGCAGCCTGTCGGACGTGTTCACGCCGGCCGAACTCGCCGTCGAGGGCGTGATCAAGAAGGCCGAGACCACCGTCACCAACACCACGCAGGTCACCGTCGACAAGGACGCGCGCCTGACGCAGACGGGCACGGCGACGCTGCCGGGCACCGACCCGGCCGTCGCGGTCCAGCTCGCGGCGACCGACACCACGAACGTCACGACGAAGCTCGTTGCGGCCGACAACGCCAGCATTCCGATCCTCAGCGACATCCTCAACCTGTTCGCTCTGACCGGGAACCAGACCGTCACCCGCACGACGAGCGTCGATGTCGGGGTTGCGGCGAACGGCACCCTGCCGGCGGCCGCGCCCCTCGAGACCGATCCGGCCGTGATCACGGCGGCGGGCGGCGTCGCGCTTCAAGCGGCGAACAGCGGCAAGCTGCTCGTGAAGATCGGAGCGGCCACCGAGGCGCCCGACGATCCCGTCAACCCGACGAAGGCGCTCGCCGGTGACGGCGAGGAGGACGGCTCCCTGGCCGCGCCCGTCAAGGCCGGCGCAGCCCTGATCACCGCCAACGACACCGTGCGCGTCGCCGTGCGCGGCGTCGCCGTCACGGGCGCCTCGCTGCTGGCTGTCGCCACCAACAGCACCGAGATCGAGGCCCGCGCGATCCAGGCGCGCAACCTGCTCACCGGCGCGACCAGCGCGACGGCCGAGAAGGCCCGCCTCACGGCGGGCACCGGCAGCATCACCATCACCGCCATGGACGCCACGGTGGCCCGCGCCATCGCCGTCCCGACCGACATCACGACACTCGACGAGCAGGTCGATTCGGCCGTCGTAAGCCAGGGCGCGGTCGCGATCGGCCGCGGCTCGGCCATCAACACGGTGCAGCGCGACGTCACGGCCACCGTCACGGATTCCGTCGTGACCGGCGAGACCGGCGTCACGCTCACGGCCGAGAACGCCCTCGACCTGACCACCACGGCGCAGGCGTCGAGTGCGCCGAGCAAGTTCGGCGTCGCCGGCTCGCTCGCCGTGAACGTCGTGCTCGGCAGCACCACGGCCACGGTCACCCGGGGCAGCGTCACGGCAGTGACCGGCGACGTCACCGTCAGCGCGGGCGACGTCTCGAAGATCGATTCGCGCGTCGAAACCACCGTCGAGGGCGGCTCGAAGGGCGGCGGCACCGCGATCGGCGGCGCAGCGGCGTTCAACGTCGTCGGCTACGGCCTGACCGGCATCGCGACGAGCGCCATCGCCGACAAGATCGTCGGCACGGCCCTCGACGCGGTGCTCGGCACGGGATTCTTCACCGTGCTCGCCACGCAGTCGATCCTGGCGCGGATCAGCGCCGCGAACGTCACCGCAACGACGGGCGCGGTCGGCGTCAACGCGGCGAGCGCGGGCACGGTCAACGCCACGGTCAGCAACACTGTGACCGTCCGCACGCCGGAGCAGAATGCCGCCGCGGCGATCAAGAACCGGGACAAGGGCGTCGCGATCGACAAGGCGCGGCAACTCGCCGGCAAGACGCCCCTCAAGACGGTGGCCGGCAGCGGCACCACGACGAGCGCGGGCTCGCGCAGCTTCGGCGGCCTGATCTCGACGAACCGGATGGCGCGCGCGGCGACCGCCGAGATCGTCTCCGCCTCCACCATCACCGCCGGCGGCGAGGTCGGTGCGCAAGCGGCCGACACATCGACCATCAACGCGAACGTCAAGCTCGTCTCCTCCGGCCAGGCGTCGAGCGACGGCGGCCTCAAGAAGCAGGCTCAGATCCAGTCCGACTACCAGGCGGGTAGCGCGACGCCGGTGGCGATCAAGCTTGGCCAGCGCGTCGCGCTGAGCTTCCCGAGCGCGATTCCGACGATCCCCGTCCTCGACAAGGTCAAGGGGGCGTTGCCGACCTCAACCAATGCCGCGCAATCCGGCCAGAAGCCCGCCGCCAGCCCGGCGACGCGGGTCATCCAGCCCGGCAGCGTGGTGCTCGTCAGCGAGGGCCATCCCGTGGCCAAGGGCGAGGTCGGGTCCTATTACCGCTACGTCCCCGCCACCGCCTCGGCGGCCCTCAACCTCGCGACCACCGATTTCACCGTCGCGGGCACTTGGCAGAAGATCGGCCCGAAGGACGCGGTCTACGCCTGGACGGGGGCGGACAAGGCCGCTGCCGACCTCGACCTGCGCACCGCGAACTACAGTGATCTCGATCTCTGGCGTCGGGTCGGCGACGGCGAGGGTGCCGTCAGCGGCAAGGGTGCCGCCAAGGCGGGCGGCTCCGGCGCGACGGCGGCCGGCGGCATCGTCGTGCGCAACGAGATCCGGGGCGGGGCGAGCGCGAGCATCGCCGGCTCGACCGTGACCGCGGGCAGCGTCGCCGTCTCGGCCGAGCGCGCCGCGACGATCACCGCGAAGGCCGACGCCACCGTCGAGGCCATCGCCACGCTCAAGGAACAGACCGGCACGGACGCCAACGGCGACGCCGGCGCCGGCACGGCCAGCTCCGTGCCGGGCCAGACCTCGGCCTTCGACAAACCTGCCGGCGCCAACGCCCAGAATACGCGCTCGACCGCGCTCGCGATCAATGGCGTGATCGCCACCAACACGATCCTGTCGACCGCCGAGGCGCGCATCGCGGACGCGTCCATCACGACCAGGGGAGGCGACGGGTCCGTTTCGGTGAGCGCCAAGACCGAGGGCTCGATCGAGGCGACGGTCGCGGCGCAGATCACCGCGGCTTCGCAGGGCGCCGCCGGCGAGTCCGATCCGACCGGCGTCGCCGATGCGGGCGGCACCGGCACCGGCACCACTGGCGGCACCGGCTCTACGGGCGGAACCGGGTCCACGGGTGGGACGGGATCGACCGGGGGCACGGGCCTCGCCACGCCGCCCAGCACCACGGCGCGGGCGGCGGGCATCCAGCTCGCCTTCAACGCGATCGGCTACGAGAGCAGCAACCTCGCCTACGATTCCATCAACGCCATCGTCGGCACCAACCTGGGCAACGCGTCGCCGGCCCAGGCCGTCGCCGAGATCACCAACAGCACGGTCACGGCCTCGGGCGCCGTCACCGTGGCGGCCGAATCCTCCGGTGCCATCGCGGCCGAACTCGGCAACGAGGTCAGCGCCTCGGCCAAGGCCGCCAGCGCCGACGCGCTCGCCGTCTCCGGCCTCGTCGCGATGAACCGCGTCAGCGGTGCGGCCCGCGCCGCGATCGATGCGCAGGGCAAAACCGTCGCGGGGACCGACGTCTCGGTGAGCGCGAAGGATTCCGTCTCGATCGAGGCCGAGACCACGGTCGGCGCCTCCGCCAAGGCCGTGAAGACGGGCTCCGTCACCGGCGTCGAGCGCAGCGCGGAATCGCTGCTGGGCGAATACACCTACACCACCGCCTCGGGCTCGCGGGCGATCAAGTTCGGCGAGAAGATCCGCCTCAGCGACACCTGGACCCCGACCGGTACAGGCGCGGGCGAGAAGGGGGCAGTCTACCAGTACATGGGGACCGACAGCGCGACGCCGCTGAACCTCGGCGACACCACGCGCGACTTCGCGGACTTCTCCCTCTGGAAGAAGCTCGACGCGGCCAACGTCGTGCCCGGCGGCACCACGGGCTCGAAGCCGAAGGTCGGCAAGATCGACTCGAAGGGCTTCGGCGCCATCTTCGCGCGCAACGCCGTGCAGGGCCAAGCCGAGGCGAAGATCGTCAACACGACGGTCGAGGCGAGCGGCGACGTCACGGTCTCGGCCGATTCCGCGGCCTCGATCAAGGCCACCGATGCCAGCGAGATCGAGGGCGCCACCGCAGGGGGCGGCGTGCTCGTCTCGAACAGCGTGCTCAACGGCGCCACGGCCTTCATCGCCGACAGCACGGTCGACGGCGGTGCGGGCGCGGCCCCGAACGCGCGCGTCGCGTCCGGCGGCGCCGTCACGGTCAGCGCCGTGAACGCGTCCGAGATCGAGGCGACCGCCGAGGGTGCGGTCGCTGGCGAGACCACGGCGATCGGCTTCACGCTCGCCTTCAACACGGTCGGGTTCGCGCAGGACAACCCGCTCTTCATGGCCGTCGACACCATCGTCGGCGACCCGCTCATCGCCACCGCCACGAAGTCCGAGCAGCCGGCCGGCGCGAAGGCCTTCATCACCGGCACCACGGTGCGCGCCGAGGGCGACGTCTCGGTCACGGCCGAGAGCGAGGCCAAGATCACGGCCGAGGTCGGGAACGAGGTTGCGCAGGCCGACGCCGAGGACACCGAGCACGCGGCGGAGACCGGCGCCCGCGGTATCTCGGCCGGTGCCGTGCTCGCCTCGAACAAGGTGAGCGGCCGGGCCGAAGCCTATATCGGCGCGCCCACTGAGGCGACGCAGGCCCCGGCCCAGCCCGCCGCGAGCGTGACCTCGACGGGGGGCAGCGTCACCGTCTCGGCGACGAACCTGGCCTCGATCGAGGCCGACAGCGCGATGATCGGGTCTTCGTCCGTCTCCGGCACCGTGGCGGCGCTCGCCAAGAAGGCCGCCGAGACCGCGCTGACGATCTACGACTACACGACGAAGTCGGGCACCAAGGACCTCAAGACCGGCGACCGGGTGCGGCTGGCATCCGATTACGCGGTCGGGACCGGCGCCAACGCCGCGATCCCCGGGCGGGTCTACATCTTCATCGGCACGCCGCGCAGCGTGAATCTCGGCGCCGCCAATTACGGCGACACGACCCTTTGGTTCGCCGTCGCCGAGGGCGCCAGCGTCGTGACGAAGCCGGCGCCCGCCGGCACCACGGGCACCACGACCACCACCACGACGAACGCGGCCGACACCGCCGTGACGACCACTGTCACGACGCCGGAGGGGACGACGTCGGTGACGCGCCTCAAGGCGCGCTACTCCTCCCTCGACGGCTTCCAGTACATGCGCACCGGCCAGACGGTGCGGTTCTCCCCGAACGACACCAACACCAAGGGCGTCGCGGGGACGATCTACATCTATCGCGGGCCGGACAACGCCAAGGTCACGCTCCAGGGCGAGGATTACCTCAGCGACAACTGGATTCCGGCCCCGGCCCGGACGGTGCTGCCGGCGCTCGACAAGGTGGCAGACCCCGCTCCCCCGGCGACGCCCGCGACGCCGCCCGCTTCGGGCACCACGGCCCCGACCGCCCGGACCCCGGCCTCCTCCTCGAAGGCCTTCGGCGGCCTGATCGTCTTCAACGAGGTGAATGGGGGCGCCAGCGCCCGCATCACGGACGCCAGCGTGACGGCGCATGCCGACCTCGCCGTCCTCGCCAAGGACGCGGCCAACATCGCCGCGACGGTGGTCAGCACGGTCACCGCCTCGGGCGGCGCCTCCTTCCAGGCCAAGACCGGCACGGCGGGGACCACCAGCGGCGGCGCGGGCGGTGGGACGCTGATCGCGGCCAACGGCATCGCGGCGACGAACGTCGTGCGCGGCGGCGCGGTCGCGAGCGTGCTGCGCTCTGCGGTCGAGGCGACCACGGGCGATCTCTCCGTCGAGGCGGAGAACGAGGCGGGCGTCGACGCCCGCCTTCGCGCGGCCTCCACCACCTCCGGCGGAACCGAGGGCGGCGTCTCGGCCGCCGTGACGCTCGCCTTCAACTCGGTGGGCTACGAGACCCAGAACCTCCTGTTCAACACGATCGACGCGCTGATCGGCTCGCCGACCCTCTCGAACGCCTTCGGCGGCGAGGTCGGCTCCGGCGCCAAGGCGACGATCGTGCAATCCTCGGCCAAGGCGGGCGGCGACCTGACCGTCGCGGCGACCTCGTCGGCCAAGATCAACGCGACGGTCAGCAACGCTGCGCTCTCCTCGACCGATTCGATGAAGGGATCGGGCGGCACGGGCTTCGGCGTCGTGCTCTCCTCGAACAAGGTGAGCGGCAGCGCCCTCGCGCGCATCGATAACACCGGCACGACGGGCAAGACGGTGGAGGCGGGCGGCGCCTTCTCGGTGACCGCGCAGGATGCTGCCGGCATCACCTCGAACGCGCAGATCGTGACGAGCTCGACCGTGGTGAAGGCCGACGGCGGTGCGGTCACGAACCAGTCGAAGCTCAACAAGTACCTGCCCTCCGACTTCTCGACGAACCCAAACGAGACCCAGTCGGCGACGCTCCAGTCGAACCTGATCAAGAACCGCAAGGATCTCCTGCCGGCCGAGGTCACGGCGCTGGAGGACAAGATCGCCGCGCAGGTCGAGCGGGTGAAGCAACTCGTCATCGACGCACGCTCGCAGGTGGACCGGGCGACGGCGGCGCTCGAGCGCGGTCAAGCCGAGCTGAAGGCCAAGTCCGACGCGGCGACCCAGCTCCGCGCGGTCTACAAGGCCCTCACCGACGCGATGGAGGCGCTGGCGGATTCCGGCAACGCCAAGATCCCGGCCAACGACCCGACGACGCTGCGAGCCCGCCTGCTCGCGGCGGCCGACGACCTGAAGAAGGTGCCCGAGACCGACATCCTGGAGCCGGAGACCGATGCCCTGCGCGACGCCGCCTACCGGGTCGCAGCCGAGGCTGCGGCCCGCGGCTATCTCGACGACGCGGCGCTCCGCAAGAGCAGCAACGCGGCCCAGAAGACAGTCGGCGACACGATCGGCCGCCTCGTCGGCATCGAGAAGCTGACGCTGGCCGCCGGCGAGAAGATCGTCGCGCTGAAGGAGGGGCTCGACGCGTTCCTGAAGCCGCTGGGCATCAGCACCGCCGATTTCGTCACGCTCGATTTCACCGCCCTCGGCCAGCCGCCGAAGACCGCCAATCTCCAGACCGTCACCTTCGGCACGCGCGTGCGGATTGCGGACGGCTACGCCAAGGCGATCTACCAGATCGTCAGCACCGAGGCGGTCACGATCAAGACCGGTGACACGATCCAGACGGCGGACGGCGCGGTCTACAAGTACGTCGCCGCCGCGACCCTGACCGACACGCAGCCGAGCACCGTCGACCTCGCTGCGAAGACCGCCGGCAAGGCGAATTGGGTCAAGATCGCCAGCAAGGCGAGCGACTACAAGACGGGCGACATCTACGTCTACATGGGCGCGTCGACGAATCCGGACGGCACGCCGGTGAAGATCGATCTCGCCGCCACCGATTTCACCGACAAGCTGCTCTGGAAGCGTGCGCTCGACTCGAACTTCATCCCCGACGGGCTGAAGCTGCCGGGCACCACGAGCACCGCCACCGGAACCGGCACGCCCGCCACGCCCGCGGCACCCGCCGCCGCGACGCCCGCCACCACGACGGACGCGCCAACCGGCGACCCCTCCGCCGCCAATCCGGGCGCCGTGCAGCCGCAATCCGCCTCCGCGCTCGCGATCGGCGGCCTCGTCGTGCTCAACAGCGTGCACGGCGACGCGACCGCGCAGATCGTGTCCACCACCGCGACCTCGGGCGAGGGCGCGATCACGGTCTCCGCGAAGGAGACGGCGACCATCACCGCGACCGCCGACAGCGCGGCGACGGTGAAGTCGGCGAGTTCCTACAAGCCGACGAACGGGCAGCCCGCTCCCACCACCGGAACCACGCCCGCGGCGGACCCTGCCGCGGGAACGCCCGCCATCGGCACCAAGACGCAGACGAAGAGCCTCGCGATCGGCGGCGTCATCGCGACGAACAGCGTGCTGGGCGCGGCCGATGCCGCGATCCTCGACAGCACGGTCACGGGCGGGGGCGGCCTGTCCGTCACGGCCGACAACACGGCGACGATCCAGGCCACCAACAAGACCGCGACGTCGAGCGACCAAGGCGCGGTGTCGATCACCCTCGCCTTCAACACGATCGGCTGGAAGGAGCAGAACGTCGTGTTCCGCGCCGCCGACACCATCACCGGCCAGCCGCTGATCGCGCAGGGCCTCGACAACGACGCCACGCCCTCGGGCGCCACCGCGCGGATCCTGCGCACGGGGATCGTCACCGGAGCGGGCGGCGCGCTCACCGTCGCGGCCACCTCCAGCGCGACGATCGAGGCCAAGCTCAACAACAAGGCCAGTGCCTCGAACGCGGTGCTGAAGGATGCGAGCGCCTACGCGGTCGGCTTTGCGCTCACCGGCAACATGGTCAACGCCCGCGCGATCGCGACCGTCGACAATTCCACGACCTCGAAGACTCTCGATGCCGGCGGGGCGATCACGATCTCGGCGACCGGCGCCGGCACGATCGACTCGCAGAACAGCCTGTCCTCGCTCGCGAGCCTGACGAAGCCGAGCGTGCTCGAGGACTTCGCCAACAAGATCCTCGACGACTACACCTACACCACCAAATCCGGCACCAAGACGATCAAGTTCGGCGACATCGTCTTCGCCAAGGAGAACGGCCAGGAGAAGCGCTACGTCTATTTCGGGGCGACGAAGAGCATCAACCTCGCGACCGAGACCTTTAGCGAGGCGAATTCCTGGCGCGAGAACAACCTCAAGGAGTTTGTGAAATTCCTTCCGCCGGGTGTCCTCAACCTCGGCGAGAGCAAAGACACGGGCGGCTCGTCGACGGCCCCCACGCAGGGCTCGACCTCGGCCGGTAGCACTGCGGCCTCGAAGCCCTACGCGGTGGCGGCGAGCGGCATCCTCGTCTCGAACGACGTGCGCAGCACCGCCGCAGCGAGCCTCGTCAACGCGGCGGTGGTCCAGGCCGGCGACGTCGCGGTGAAGGCCGCGCAGAGCGGCGCGATCACGACGAGCGTGACGAGCAAGGTCGAATCGAAGCTGAAGCCGGGCACCAAGCCCGGCACGAAGGAATCGGTCGCGATCGGCGCCGTCATCGCGGCGAATGTCGTGACGGGATCGAGCAATGCGGCGATCACCGGCTCGAAGCTCGGCGACGCCGACACGGGCAAGAGCGTCGGCAACGTCACGGTCGAGGCCAAGAACACCGGCACCATCAAGGCCACCGTCGACAGCACGGTGGAGTCGAGCGGCACCGCGGTCGGAGTCACGGCGGCCTTCAACAAGATCGGCACGTCGAGCCAGAACGTGCTGTTCGACCTCTCGGACGCGATCCTCGGCACCGACCTCGGCACCGTGATCCAAGGGTCCAACACCTTCGCGGCGGCGGCCTCGATCTCCGGCCAGCCGATCAACGCCACGGGCGCGGTCACGGTCACGGCGCTCTCGAAGGTGACGATCGACGCCAAGATCGAGAACGCGGTCACCACGGTCGGCGCGCAGGTGACGAGCGTCGGCGCCGTCGTCGCGCTGAACTTCGCCCGCCTCTCGACTTCGGCCACGATCGCGGACCTGGCGAGCCTGAAGGCGGCCGGCGGCGTCGCGGTCTCCGCGACGAGCGAGTCGCGGATCGATGCCGTCGTCACGGCTCCGGTGACCGCGGTGGCCTACCGCATGTCGCAGACCGATGCCGCGAGCGGCGCCACCACGGGCAACACGTCCGGCCAGACCACCGGCAATACGTCGGGCAGCACCGGCACCGAATCCGGCAAGACGATCGCGGTCGCCCTCAGCATCGCTCGCAACACCATCGCCGAGGAAGCCCTCGTCGCCGGCATCGACCGGGTCGGCGATCTGGCGACCACCGGCGGCAACGTGGGCGTGGCGGCGAAGAGCAACGCCACCATCAACGCCAAGGCGACCGCGACCGCCATTGCCGTGCTGCTGAGCACGGACGATGGCAAGAACCTCGGCTTCGCGGGCGGCGGCGCTCTCGGCTTCAACACGATCCTCGGCGGCGTCGACGCGCACATCGCCGACAGCAAGATCACGGCCTCGGGCATCCTGGCTCCGAGCCAGGACGGGACGGGCGGCAGCGGCGGCATCTCCGTCTCCGCGCGCAACGAGTCCGACATCAGGGCCGAGACGGCGGCCGCGGCGGCCGCGGTCATCGTCGGCAAGGGCGCCTCGCAGGCGATCGCGATCGGCGTGACCCTCGCCTTCAACATGATCGGCTTCTACGGCAGCGGCCTGCCGACCGGCACGAACTTCAAGGACGGCACCGGCCGCTCCCTCGACGTGCGGGCGAGTGTGACGAAGTCGCGCCTCAACGCCGGCCGCAAGGTCGCAGCCGAGGCGGAATCCACCGAATCCATCACGGCGAAGACCACGGCGGCGGCCGTCGCGGTCGGCGTCTCGACGGGGGGCGGCAGCGGGGGCGGCAACGACCAGAACCTCGCCCTCTCGGGGGGCGGCCTCTACGTCGGCAACAAGATCGTCACGGCGACCTCCGCGATCATCGACGGCACCGGCAGCACCGACGACGCCGTGAGTTCGGGCGCAGGCGGCGTCACCGTCTCGGCCAAGGACAAGGCGATCATCCGGGCGACCTCGGTGGCGCTCGCGGTCTCGGCCAACCTCTCGGCCGATTCCAGCAACTCGAGCTCGAAGCCGACCGTGTCGATCGGTGCCGCGCTCGCGAACAACGAGATCCAGAGCGACGTCACCGCGCGGATCACCCAGGTCGCGAACGTCTCGGGCTCGGGCGCCGTCTCGGTCTCCGCGGCGCGCGAGGCCAAGATCTTCGCGCAGACGTTCGCGGCCTCGGTCGCCGCGCAGGTCAGCTCGCAGGGCCAGGGCCTCTCGGTCGCGGGCGGCGGTGCGCTCGCTCTCAACAATGTGGGCGGCTCGACGGTGGCCGAGATCCTCGGCTCGAAGGTCGGCGACGGCACCACCGACGCCACGAAGGTGGGGAGCCTCGGCGTGACGGCGAGCGACATCGCCGAGATCGCCGCGCTCACCGGCGCGACCTCGATCGCGCTCGCCGGCACCAGCGGCGACAAGGCGACGGGTGTCGCCATCGGCGCCTCCGTCTCGAACAACGTGATCGGCTCCGCGGCCGCCGTGCGCGCCACCGTCTCCGGCACGCCGGTGCGTGCCGCGGGCGCGGTGAGCGTCAGCGCCACGTCCAGGGAGACCGTCGATGCGACCACGGTCGCCGTCTCGGTCGGCCTGTCGGGCAGCAGCAGCGGCAGCGCGACCTCGGTGAGCCTCGGCGGCTCGGTCGCCCGCAACGTGATCGACGTCGCGACGGTGGCCGAGGTGATCAACGCGGGCGTGATCGACGCCGGCAGCCTCTCGGTCGCCGCCCTCAACGAGTCCGGGATCAAGGCCAATGTCGGCGCTGCGTCGATCGCGGCCGGACTCGGCCAGGGCGGGGCGATCACGGTCGCGCTCGCCGCGAGCGTGGCGCTCAACAGCGTCTCCGGCAATGTCAGCGCCTCGGTGCAGAACGCCCAGGTGACGACCCGCGGCGGCGTCACCGTCACGGCCGACCGCAAGGGCCGGATCGAGACCCTGGCCGCGGCCGCGAGCGTGGCGGTGGGTGTCAGCAGCGGCGGCAAGGGCATCGGCGTCTCCGGCGCCGGCGTCGGCGCCGTCAACACGATCAACAGCAGCACGACGGCGTCCGTGCAGGGCGGCTCGATCTCCGCGGCCGGCGCTGTGACGGTGGGGGCATCGAGCCTCGCCACGATCAAGGCCGACGTCATCGCCGCGGCGGCCTCGGTCGGCGCGAGCAGCGGTGGGGCCGCGGGTGCGGGCGCCCTCGGCATCGCCATCGCCTACAATGAGATCGGCCGCTGGACGGCGTACGACGCCGCCACCAACACGATCAGCGAGACGCCCGCGATGGGCTCCCGCGCCACCGTTTCGGCCACGCTCTCGAACGCCCCCGTCGCGGCGACGGGCGCCCTCTCGGTGACGGCCGCGAGCCAGAACACGATCACCGCCAACATCGCGGCGATCGCGGTCGGCGCCACCGTCTCCAGCTCGAATGCCGGCGCAGTCAGCATCGGCGGCACCGTCGCCATGAACAATATCGGCCTCGCCACCGCGGCGTTGGTCGACGGCGACGGCACCGGTACGGGGACCGGGCTCTCGGCCACGGGTGCGACGGTGACCGCGCAGGACACCTCCGCCATCTCGGCCACCGCCCTCTCGGCGAGCCTCGCGCTCGCCGCCTCCTCCTCGAACGCGGTCTCGGTGGCGGTCGGCGGCAGCATCGCGCTCAACAGCATCGCCAACGACGTCTCCGCGGTGGTGCGCAACATCGACCGGACGCTGCAGACGAGCGGCGCCATCCTCGTCAGCGCGAAGTCGGCTGGCTCGATCAGGGCGAACGCCGCCTCGGCGGCGATCAGCATCGGGGCGGGCGCCTCGAACGGCGTCGCGGTCAGTGCCGCGATCACCTACGCGCGCAACGTCATCACGACGAGCACCCGTGCCCAGGCGGCAGAGAGCGTCCTGAAGACGACCGGCACCGGCGACGTCTCGGTCAAGGCCGAGGCCTCGGCGACGATCGAGGCGAAGATCCTGGCCGCGGCACTCGCGGCCGGCGTCGGCGGCTCGAACGGCGTCGGCGTGGGCGTCGGCGCGGCGATCGCCGAGAACCGCATCGGCACCTGGACTCCGTCCGGCACGGACGGCTCGACGAGCTACGCGCTCGCCACGAACGGCGGCACCGTGACAGAGGCCTCGCTCACCCGCGTCGCCGTCGACGCCAAGGGGGCTCTCACCGTCGACGCGGCCTCGAAGAACACGATCACGGCCGACATCGCCGCGCTTGCGGCGGCCCTCGCCGGCGGCGGCTCGAACGCGGTCGGCGTCAGCGCGGGCGCGACCGCCGTCATCAACGCCATCGGCGTGTCGACGCGCGCCTTCATCGAGGGCAACGGCGTGGCGGGGAGCGCCATCGCCAGCAACGCGATCACGGCCGGCGCCGTCACGGTGCAGGCGCAGGACACGTCGAGCATCGTCGCGAACGCGCTGACCGCGGCGGTCTCCGCCTCCCTCGGCGGCACCGCAGGCGTCTCCGTCTCGATCGGCTTCGCGCTCGCGCTCAACACGATCAACACGGCCGCCCAGGCCTTCGTGCAGAACGTCGGCGGCGGCGTCTCCGCGGCCGGCGCGGTGCTCGTCAACGCCCGAAATGCGTCCACCATCCGGGCGAACACGACCGCCGCGGCGGTGAGCCTCGGTGGCGGCGGCACGGCCGGCGTCGCGGTGGCCGGCGGCGGCGCCTTCGCCTTCAACACGATCCGCTCGGTGACGAGCGCGATCGTCGACGCGAGCCCGATCACGCAGAGCGGCAGCGTGACCATCTCGGCGACCGGCACCTCGCAGATCGAGGCGCGCGTGCTCGCGGCGAGCGCGGCGGCCGCGCTCGGCGGCACGGCGGGCGTGGGCGTGGCGCTGGGCGCCTCGGCGGCCGCCAACCAGATCGGCGGCTGGACCTCGACCGGAACGGGCAGGGACCGGGTCGACACGGCGGTGGACGGCCAGGGCTCCCTCGTCGAGGCGCGCCTGCGCAACAGCGGCGTCACGACCTCGGGCGCCCTCAAGGTCGAGGCGACCTCGACCCAGTCCATCGCCGCGCAGGTCGCGGCGGCGGCGGCCTCGATCGGCGGCGGCGGCACGGCCGGCGTCGGCGTCTCGGCGGCGGGCGTCGTGGTGACCAACGCCATCGCGGTCTCGACCCGCGCCACGATCGACGGAGCCGGGACGGGCATCACGGCCGGCAGCATCACGGTCAATGCGGCGGATTCCTCGACGATCGACGCCTTCGCGGGCTCGGCCTCGCTCGCCGGTTCCGGCGGGGGCACGGCCGGCGTCTCGGTCGCGGTCGGGTTCACCATCGCGCTCAACAGCATCGCGGGCGCGGTCGAGGCGAGCATCGCCAAGGCGGCGGCGCTCATCCAGACAAACGCGGCGGGCATCTCGGTCACCGCCTCGCGGGCGGGCCGGATCAACGCGGCGGCGGCGGCGGCGGCGATCAGCCTCGCAGGCGGCGGGGCGGCGGGCGTCGGCGTCTCGGGCGGAGGCGCCTTCGCCTCGAACAGCATCCGCGGCACCGTCAACGCCACGGTCGATTCGAGCCGCATCACGAGCGCGGCCGGGCTCACGGTGACGGCGACGGCCACCTCGGCGATCACGGCGATCGTCTCGGCACTGGCGGCCTCGGGCGGCGGCGGCGGGGCCGCGGGCGTCGGTGTCGCCCTCGGCGTCGGCAGCGCGGAAAACCGGATCGGGCGCTGGACCACGAGCGGCACGGACGGGAACCGCCAGGACACGCTCGCCGGTGACGCGATGGCGGTCGAGGCCGCGATCAAGAACGCGGCCCTCAACATCACGGGCGCGCTCGCCGTCGAGGCGACCTCCAACCAGACCATCTCGGCGACCGTCGTGGCGGCCGCGGCCGCGATCCAGGGCGGCGGCGCGGCCGGCGTCTCGGGCAGCGGGGCGGGCGCGGTCACGGCCAATGCGATCGGCGTCGTCACGCGCGCCACGATCGACGGCGACGGCACCGGCGGTATCCAGGCCGGCAGCGTCAGCGTCGCGGCGAGCGACACCTCCGCCATCACGGCGGCGACCGGCGCCGCCGCCCTCTCTGCGGCCGGCGGCGGGGCCGCGGGCGTCTCGGTCGCGGTCGGCTTCGCGCTGGCTCTCAACACCATCGCGGGCACGGTCGAGGCCGCGATCCGCAACGCGGATACGGGGATCGCCACCCGCAGCGGCGGCCTCTCCGTGAGCGCCACCAGCAACGGCCGCATCAAGGCCGTCTCGACGGCGGCCGCCCTCTCGGTCGGCGGCGGCGGTGCGGCCGGCGTCTCGGTGAGCGGCGGTGGCGCGGGTGCCGCCAACGTCATCACGACGAAGACCAACGCCTCCGCCTCGGGCAGCAGGATCACCGTGCGCAACGGTGCCACCAGCGTCGCGGCCTCCGCCACCTCGGACATCCAGGCCCTCATCGTCGCGGCGGCCGCCGCGGCGGGCGGCGGCGGGGCCGCGGGCGTCGGCGTCTCGGTCGGCGTCGGCGTGGCCGTGAACGTCATCGGCGCGGGCAACGAGGTCCAGGCCTCGCTCAACAACACCAGCGTCGACGCGAACGGCGCGCTCTCCGTCACCGCCACCTCGAAGCAGACCATCAAGGCGGACGTCGCCGCAGTCTCGGCCTCGGTGCAGGGGGCGGGAGCCGCCGCCGTCAGCGTGGCGGGCGCGGGCGTCGGCGCCACCAACGTCATCGCGGTCGCGACCCGGGCCACCATCGACGGGGACGGCGCCGCGGGCATCACCGCGACCGCGGTCTCGGTCACGGCGCAGGACAATTCGGAGATCACGGCCACCGTCGGTGCCGCCGGCATCGCGGGCAGCGGCGCCGGCGTCGCGGCGGTCGGCGTGACCATCGCGGCCTCGAACGCCACCAACACGATCGGCAACGCCGTCGAGGCGACGATCCGCAACGCGGATTCGGGCGTCACGACGACGAGCGGCGACGTCTCGGTCAGCGCGACGAGCGGCGGCTTCATCAAGGCGGTCGCCTCGGCGGCGACGGTGAGCCTCGGCGGCGCCGGCATCGCCAACGTGCAGATCTCCGGCGGCGGCGCCTCGGCCCTCAACATCATCACCACCCGCACCCGCGCGGCGATCGAGAAGGCGGTCGGGCAGGGGCCGAACAACCGGGTCACCAGCGCCGCGGGCGTGCGCGTCACCGCCTCGAGCACGCAGAGGATCGACGCGAACATCGCCTCCCTCGCCGTGGCCGGCGGCGGCGCGGGCGTGGCCAGCGTCCCCGTGGCGATCGGCCTCGCGGGCGCCCAGAACATCATCGGCGACTGGCAGACGAAGGGCCAGGACGGCAAGAATCTCGCCCAGCCCGCGCTGCGCGCGAACGGCAGCGCGGCCGTCGAGGCGGTGATCTCCGGCACGACGGTCGACGCGCAGGGTACGGTCGCGGTCGGGGCGACTTCGGCCAGCACGATCAACGCCCTCGTGGCGGCGGGTGCGGCGGTGGCCACGGGCGCTACGGTCGGCGTCGGCGTTGCGGGCTCGGGCAGCTACTCGGGCAACGCCATCAGCATCGCGACCAAGGCCTCGATCGACGGCGCGACGACGCGCGTGACCGCGGGCGACGTCTCGGTGAAGGCCCAGGACCGGGCCGCGATCACGGTCGACGTCGGCACGGCGGCCATCGCCGCCGCGGGCGGCGCGGTCGGTGTAGGCGGCGCCATCGGCGTCGCCACGGCGCTCAACATCATCAACAGCGCGCTCACGGCGCAGATCGACTCGGCCAGCGTCACCACCCGCACGGGCGGAATCGCGGTCGAGGCGCTGGTGCCGTCCGACGATCCGGCGACGGCCGGCTTCGAGGGCTCGACCATCAACGCCAAGGTCGCTGCGGCCTCGGCCGCGCTCGCGGGGGGCGGCGTCGGCGTGGCGGTCTCGGGCGGCGGTGCCGTCGCGACGAACCTGATCGGCGGCTCGACCCGGGCGAAGCTCAGCAACGCCAACCTCGACGCCAAGACCGACGTCTCGGTGAGCGCGGCCAACAACAGCCGCATCGCCTCCGAGGTCGCCGCGATCGCGGCCGGCGCCAGCATCGGCGGCGTCGCCGTTGCGGCGAGCATCGGCACCGGCGTGGCGATCAACCTGATCGGCGTGAGTTCCGGCAGCACCACGGTGCCGGCGCTGGCCATCGAGGCCCTCTCGGCGAATACGGCGATCAAGGCCGGCGGCAACCTCGCCATTCAGGCGACCTCCGGCCAGACCATCGACGCCTCGATCCAGGCGGGCTCGGTGGCGGTCTCCGGCGGCGCCATCGGCGTCAGCCTCGCGGGCTCGGGAGCCGGCACCACGAACCGCGTCGCCGCGCAGGTGAGCGCGGGGATCGACGGTGACGGGGCCGGCATCTCGGCGGGCGACGTCACCGTGACGGCGCGGGACACCTCGAAGCTCACGGTCGATACCGGTGCGGCCTCGATCGCCGCCTCGTTCGGCATCGCCGGGGGCGCCTCGGTCTCCGTCGCGGTCGCGGCGGCTAGCAACCGGATCGCCAACAGCGTCTCGGCCTCGATCCGCAACGTCAATGACGGGCTCACCGCCCGCGGCGCGGTCAGCGTCACGGCGACCGAGGCCGCGAGCCTGACGAGCCGGGCGCGCACGGCCTCGATGGCGGCGAATTTCTCGCCCGTCGGCTTCAGCTTCGCGGGTGGCGGCGCCGGCACCGGCGACACCGTCCAGAGCAGCACCAGCGCGACCATCGCCAACAGCACGGTCGCGGCGGCGGGCGACGTCACCGTCCGGGCCGCCGACACCACCAATGTCGACTCGCAGGTTCTCGGCATCACCGTGGCGGGCGGCATCCTCGCGCTGGCGGCGGGCGGCTCCGTGGCGAACGTCGAGGCGCGCCCGACCGTCACCGCCCAGATCGAGGGCGGCGCGGTCACGGGCCAGAACGTGCGCGTGCTCGCCGACGCGCTGCCGAGCATCTCGGCGAAGGCTCTGGGCATCAGCGCGGGCACGGCGGCGGTCGGCGCCTCGACCGCCCTCACCACCGTGGCCGCGACGGTCGACGCGCACACGAAGCAGACGCAGATCACCGCGGCGAGCCTCACCGTGCAGGGCAGCCTGTCGCAGACGGCCGGAAAGGATTCGGCGAATTCCTACGCGTCCGGGTCGGTCGGCGGCCTGATCGGCCTCAACTCGACGGTGACGAACGCCACCAACGCCAGCACCGTCACGGGCACGATCGACGTCGGCACGATCATCGCCGTCACGGGCGCTGTCGCGGTCACGGCGGTGAGCACGACGAAGCAGACCTCCCTCGCCAGCAGTGCCACCGCCGGCCTCGTGGCCGCGGGCGCGACGGTCTCCAACGCCCAATCGGCGACCACCACGGCGGCGCGCATCAAGACTCAGAATGCGATCAGCGCCGGCTCGATGACGGTGACGGCCTCGGGCACCGACGACAATTTCGCCAAGGCGGTCTCCGGCAGCGGCGGCCTCGTCTCGGGCACGGCGGCGCTCGCCACCACGAGCACGGGGGGCACCACCGACGCGGCGCTCGATGCGGGCGTCAACGTCGACCTCACCACGCGCTCGGACAGCGCCGGCACGTTCTACCTCGCGGCCAACCACACCGCGACGATCAACGCGCAGATCATCACCGACAGCTACGGCGCGCTGGCCGGCGCCGGCGCGGTGGTGCGCAACGACGTGACCCACGCCGCCACGGCGACCTTCGGCGCGGGCTCCCGCGTCCTGGCGCGCGACATCGTGGCGAACGCCATGAACACGGTGAGGAAGCCGAAGCTCGCGGATGCCAACATCGTCGGCTCGACGGGGGGCATCGCCAGCGGCGCGGCCGCACTCAGCACGACGACCGTCAACGTGACCTCGACCGTCAACGTGGCGAGCAATGCGGGCCAGAAGACCAGCCTCGAGACGGTGTCGCGCGCCGGCAGCCAGGGCGGCATCCGGCTCACCGCCAACAACGCGATCGACGCCTACGACAAGGTCACGCTGACCACCGGCGGCGCCATCTCGGGCGCGGGCTCGGATTCGAACATCCTGGCGCCGACCTTCAAGGCCCAGGTCACGATCGGCACCGACGCGACGCTCTTCACCCTCGGCGGGCTGACGCTCGCCGCCAACGGCACCGGCAACGCCTACGCCGTCTCGAATTCCGAGACCTACGGCGCGGCCACCGTCGCCTCCGGCGAGACCCGGGTCGACCTGCGCCCGGACAACAGCGTCACGGTCGGGTCGCGCACGCAGATCACGGCCTACGGCGACGCGGACATCTTCGCGGGCACCAACAAGAAGGCCTACGACGACAGCTACGACACCTCCGCCACGACGGACACCTTCGCCGGCAGCGCGATCCCGATCACCTCGCTCGACGCGACCATCCGCGTGCTCGAGCGGAACACGATCGCGATCTACGCGGACGCCAAGATCTCGACGGCCGGCAACGCGAACCTGTTCACCAACCGGCAGGGCAACTCCAACGCCGTCGCCCGCATGAAGGGCACGACCTGGGCCACCGCGGTCGCCGGCGCCATCGACAGCCTGCTCGGCGGCTCCGCCGTGACTCCGGTCGGCGATTCGCAAACCGGCTCGGTCGGCACCGTGATCGTCGACGGCACCGTCGTCACCGGCATCACCCGGAACATCTCGATCGTCTTCGACGACCTCTCGCGGGCGGGCGCCGCGACCGTCGTCACCGGGACGGTCAGCCTGAACGGCCAGAAGTACAACGCCGCCGGCCAGCCGATCGCCGCGTCCGACCCGACCAAGAGCTTCTCGGTGTCGCTGGCGGATGGAGCCAGCAGGGGCTCGGGCACGCTGCCCAAGCTGCCGATCGTGGTCAGCCTCGGCTTCGAATACGCGCAGTCGGGCCTGATCGCCGCCTTCAACGAGGCGACGAAGGGTCTGGCGACCTACAAGGACAACGCCACGCTCCAGACCTACTACCGCAACGAGGTCAACCGCATCGTCGCGGAGCTGCAGGCGGAAGGGCTCGCCGAGGTCAACCAGGACAAGGATGGCAAGCTCTTCGTCATCCCGATCTACAAGCAGGTCCAGACCATCACGGTGAGCCCCTTCACCGCGGGCGCCGGCGGCATCTTCGTTCGGGCGGACGCCCTGCTCGGCTCGGGCAGCCTCGACGCGGCCTCCGACACCAAGGTCGAGATCACCAACAACTCGGTCGCGAGCCTGAACATCACCGGCATCACCATGCCGGAATCGAACGGCGGCACCTTCCTCAACGGCAACCTGATGACGTCCGGCGGGACGATCGAGATCCGCCTGCAGGCCGTCGCCACCGAGAACGCGGCGAGCCCCGATGCGGCGGCCGCCCGTACGGTCGCGGGCAATCGGAGCGTCGCCTTCGGCACGCTGACGGCCGGCGGCATCGCCACCGACGCGACGAAGAGCGACATCTACCTCATCAACACGTCGGGCGCCCGCAACGGCAATTCCGCGCCCTCGATCAACATCACCGGCGACATCTACGCGCCGACCGCGGTGCTGCACGTCAGGACCACGGGCAGCGGCGACTTCAACGCCAGCGCCCTCACCACCGTGAAGGCGACGGATTTCGACGTCGGCGGCGCCGTCTCGATCGGCACCACCAAGGACCTGCGCACCTACAGCGTCGGCGGCGACCCCTACGGCCAGATCAAGGCCGTGCTCGACGCGGGCTCCGGCCCGCTCACGGGCAAGGACAACACCCAGATCGCGAACGCGCTCGCCAATGTCAGCTCGGCGATCGTCGCCAGCGGCGCCGTGACGATCAAGGCGCAGTACCTCAACGTGAACGGCCTCGTGCAGAGCGGGCGCGACACCTACACGATCGACATCGACACTGCGGTCTACAACGAGATCCAGGAGATCCTGCGCGATCCCGGCCGGACCGCGAACCTCTCGACCCTGACCAAGAACGGCTTCTCGGCGAGCTTCAATCGCCAGACCAACCGCATCGAGATCGACGAGATCGTCTCCACCGGCGGCCAGATCAACCTGACCGGCGTGATGCTCAACACGAGCCAGGGCAAGGGCGAGTTGCGCGCGCTCGGCGGCTACGCCAGCGTCAACGTCACGAACCGCCTGAACTACGACGTCGTGCTCAATCGGATCGACCTCTCGAAGCGCGGCGTCGGCACGATCAACATCGAGGATCTCGCCTACAAGACCGGCAGCGGCGTCAACGACATCGCCTTCCGGCAGACCCTGATCCAGCAGAACGCCGCCGGCGTGGTGACGCGCTACAGCGCCGACATCACCAGCTCCGGCCGCGAGGTGCAGACCTACGCGGGCAGCTCGACCTCCCAATACGATCCGAAATCGGGCTACCGCTACGCCTTCACCATCGGCCAGGGCAACAAGAACACCTACTCGCTCACCCGGGGCACCTCGTCCTGGCTCGGCATCGACGCCTTCGCCAAGGATCCGCCCCCCCTGAAGGATTTCAACAAGGAGATCGTCGAGAAGGCGGCGCTGCAGCCGGAATCCGCCTACTACTACATCGACGCCAGCAAGTCGGGCTACGCGTTCCTCGGCGCGCCCGAGTACACGCGCAGCGCCGAGACGCCGAAGGAGGTCGCGAGCTGGACCACGAGCACGTGGTACGGAAAGAAGACCTACTACACGAAGCTCCAGACGGTGGAGTACACCGAGACCCAGGCGACCCACAGCCTGGAGGCCGATTACGGCATCAGGATCTCCTTCACGGGCAGCCGCGCCGGCAGCGTCAACATCGACTCGCAGGGCGCCGGCAAGGTCCTGATCGCGGGCGGCATCCGCAACGACAACGGCACCACGATCATCAAGTCGGGCAGCTCGATCGAGCATCTCGGCTCCACCACCGCCGTCACCGGCACGCGTGTCGAGCTGCAGGCTGTCTCGGGCATCGGCGTCGGCAATGGAACCGGCGCGACCGACCGGGCCCTGAACGTCTCGCTCTCGGGCGCGGGCAACAGCCTCAAGGCCACGACGGGCAACGGCAACATCAACCTCAACGTGCGCACGCTCGACACCGAACTCGGCGTCGATCGGATCGCGGCGGGCAACGGCTACGACGTCAAGCTCGTGACTTCCGGCGGCATCACGATCGCCGGAGAGGGCGTGATCGCGGGCGGTTCGCTCAGCCTGAGCGCGGGCGGGCGCCTCGGCTCGGCGGCTGCGCCGATCAAGCTCGACAGCGGCAACACGGCCCGTGACAAGACCGACATCACCGCGGCCGGCAACGTCGGCATCCGCGAGATCGCGGGGGACCTGCGCCTCAACAGCCTCACGGCGAACGGCGACGTCTACATCAAGGTCGGCACGGGCAGCCTGCTCAACGTGAACAACGTGGTCGTGCGCGACCAGCGCAAGGCGGATGAACTCATCGGCGGCGTCTGGAAGGACCTCGCCCTGACCACGGACGATGCCAACCGGAAGTTCCAGGCGACGCTCGACGCCTACGAGAACACCCGCGAGCGCGACTACAACGCCTACTGGGCCTACCGGAACCAGCAGCCGAACCCGGCCGTCTACGACGCCGCCTTCCAGGTCAGGCTGAACGCGGCCAACGGCGAGCTCGCCTATTTCCGGTCGATGTTCGAGGCTCAGGCGCGCGACGAGGCCGCCAAGGCGGGCCGCTCGATCTCCGACACCGAGGTGACGACATACGTCAACGACGCGGTTGCTGCGACCGAGGCGACGCGCACGCTGCAATACCACACGCTGCACGGCCAGTACGGCGGGCTCGGCGATGTCTACTACGCCGATCTCGACGCGGCCTACGCGACCTACTGGGCCTACCGGACCCAGCAGGGCGGCGCCTACTCGGCCGCCTACGCCGTGCCGGTCTCCGCAGCCGAGCGCGCGGCGATCGATGCCGCAGTTCGCGGGACCGCCCTCGTGGGTGACGCGATCACCGCTCACGTCGATGCCGCGTTGATCCTTATCAACGCGGAGCGGGTCTCGGCCGGCCAAGCCAAGCTGACGGGTGACGAGCTGGCCGCCCGCCGCATGCAGATCATCACGGACGTCGTCTCGGACGCCACGCGCACGACGGCGATCGCCAACGATCCGCTCACGAAGTCCGTCGACGATCAGGTCGCGCGCCTCGAAGCCTCCAGGACCGCCGACTACAACAACCTCAAGTTGACGTTCGGCAGCCTCGATCTCGCGAAGATCACCGATTTCGGAGCGCAGTATGCGCGCTACTGGGAGCTTCGCGACTCCCTTGTCGCGAACGTGCCCACGCTGAGCGGCCAGCAGGCCTCTGCCCTGCGCGCGCAATTCGCCGCCGACGACACGGGGAAGACCCTGACCGGCGCGGCGCTCGACACCTATGTCGAGGGCAAGATCGCGGCCGTGCGGGCTGGCCTCCCGGCCGAGTACACCGCTCTCAAGGCGATCTTCGCGAGCTTCGGCGACCATTACATCGAGAAGCTCCCGTCCGCCTTCGCGATCTTCGATGCCTACCGCGCGGCGGATGTCGGCGGCACCGTGCGGATCACCGGCACGGAGCTCGCTGCGCTCCGGGCACAGCTCGCGAAGGACGGCTTGGCTCAGTCGCTCGGCGAGGCGGCCCTGCGCAATGCCACCTCCACCAAGGTCGCTGCGGCCGAGGCCGCGCTGAAGAGCGCGTATGCGGCCCTCGATGCCCGCTTCGGCAGCCTCGGCAACACCTACGATGCGAGCCTCGTCGCGGATGCGGACAAGGCGGCCTACGAGACCTACTGGAGCTACCGGAACCAGCAGGTCGACCCGGCGGTCTACAACGCCGCGTTCAGCCCGCGCCTCGCGGGCCAGGCCCTCACCGACGCCGTGGCCAAGTCCCGGGCCGAGGCCCAGGCCGAGAACGCCACCTCGGCGACGATCACCGATGCGGTCAACGCGAAGGTCGCGGCCCGCTCCGTCGCGCTCACCGCGCAGTACGCGGCCCTCGACCGCTTGTTCAACGCGTTGCCGGCCGCCGGCACGGGCAAGGTGCTGACGGCGAGCCAGCAGGCCAACCCGCACTTCTTCATCGACCAGGCGACCGCCGACGCGATCAACGGCGGGATCAAGCGCTGGACGCAGGACGAACTGCTGAACGCCGTCGGCCAGGGCCTCCTGAAGGAGACGACGAGCACGATCGTCGACAAGCAGGACCCGATCATCAAGGGCCGCACCATCACGATCGAGACGGCGCGCAACGTCGGCTCGGTCAGCGACACGACGCTGGTCGATCTCAGCACGAAGGCGCCGCTGACGCCGGACCAGCAGATCGACCTCGGCGTGGCCGAGCGCAGCGACATCGTCTTCCTGACGAGCGCGCCGGTGACGGCCGACGTGATCTTCTCGGGCAACTCCGTCATCCGCACCGACGGCAGGACCTGGGACGCCGGCATCTTCACGCAGGGCGGCACCCTCTACATCGGCGGCCTGACCGCGAACGCGTCGGCCGAGACGACGACGGTGTTCAAGATCACCGGCCGGTCCGGCAACGTGCTCACCGTCGACAACGCCTTCACGGGCGGGGCCGCGCGGGGCCTCAGCTTCGGCGTCAGCGTCGCGGTGACCGGCGAGGCGCCGCGCGCGACGGCCGACGTCTCCTTCGACCGGCTGAAGGCGGCGCCCACCGCCCTCACCGTCACCTTCTCCAACGACACGGCGGCCAACCAGGGCCTGCTGACGCGCGCCGACGGGCAGGGCTGGGGCGCCGCCTACGCGGTGGGCGACACGCTCTACATCGCGGGCGAGACGGCCAACACCAGCGCCGCCGCGACCAGCGTCTACCGCATCGCCTCGGTGAGCGGCTCCGTGATCCGGCTCGAGGTTGGCCAGCTCTTCGTGGCCGAGGCCGGCAAGGCCGTGAACGTCGGCGTCCGCTCGACCGGCGCGAGCGGCGTCTCGGTGATCACCCGCGCCACCGGCAGCTTCCTGCAGGACGGCTTCGCGGACGGGATGAAGATCGGCGTCGCGGGCACGTTCGGGGTGAAGACCCTCAACGCCACCAATGCGACCACGGGCTACACGATCCGCTCCGCGAGCGCCTCCACCCTCGTCTTCGACGGGCCGGTCCTCAGCACCGAGAGCCAGCGCAGCGTCATCCTGTTCCAGTCGGCGACCGACCCGAACAATCCGTTCTCGAAGATCACCACGCTGCTCATCCAGAAGCGCAAGGCGATGGTCCTGCAGAGCGCCGGGACCCTCGAGGTCACCGCGGGCGGCCAGATCTTCATCAACGCGCCCGGCGTGGTCACGGTCGGAAAGGTCGAGTCGACGGGCGGCAAGGAGATCCGCCTCAAGTCGACCGGCGGCCTCGTCAACGGCGGCGCCACGACGGCGACCAACGTCAAGGGCGGCGACATCGTGCTGGAGGGCGGCGACGGCGCCGTCGGCAGCGCGCAGAAGGCGATCGGCATCGACCTGCAGGGCGCGGGCGCCCTCACCGTCCGCACGGCGCAGGACGTCTACGTCACCGAGCGCTCGGGCGACCTGAACCTCGAATCCGCCTACTCGCAGGGCGGCAGCGTGACCCTCGTCGCGGTGTCCGGCAGCATCCTCGACGGCGTCGGCACCGACACGAACAAGATCGTTGCGAGCAGCGTCACCCTGAGGGCGACGGGCTCGATCGGCTCGAAGACCGACGCCATCGAGATGAAGCTCACCGGATCGGTCCGCGCGAGCGCGACCGGCGACGTGGTGCTGACCGAGACCGAGACCAGCATGAAGGTGCTGGCCATCGCGACCCAGGGCGACGTGGTGCTGCGCGCCAACGCCTCGATCCTCGACGCGGGCGACCTGACCGACCCGCGCGACATCGAATCGGGCATCGACGCCGCCGCGGCCGCCCGCGGCAACCCGGGCGCCAACGTCACCGCCCGCTCCGTGACGCTGCGGGCCCTCGACGGGATCGGCACCGCCGCCGATGCCTTCGAGTTCAACAGCAATGCCGCGGGAACCACGAACGGCACCGTCACCCTCAGCGCCGGCCTCAGCAACATCTACGCGGTGGAGACCCTGGGCGCCCTCTACCTCGCCACGGTCGGCACGGCGGACACCCGCACGGCCTTCATCACCGCGCAGGCGGGCGACATCCTGAACGGGGCGACCGACTACAACGAGACGACCGGGGGCACCTCGAACCTGAGCTCCGGCAAGGCCTACCTGATCGCCTCAGGCAACATCGGCAGCGAGAGCAAACGCATCGTCGCCAACATGCGCAGCCTCGACGGAGACCGCTACGGCGGCCTCGAGGGCCGCGCCATCTCGGGCGACATCTGGCTCTGGAACATCGGCGGCCTGCGCGTCGGCGGCGTCACCACCGCCGCCACCGGCCTCCAGGCGGCGGGCCGGATCGGCCTGCGCACGTCGAGCCCGCTCACGATCGACAAGGACATCATCTCGGCCGGCGACATCGTGGAGCAGGCGGGCGAGACGAACACGACGGGCGACAACCTGACGGTGAAGTCCGGCGTGACGATCTTCTCGACCGCCGGCTCCGTCACCCTCAATGCGGGCGACGACCTCACCGTCGAGGCCGGCGCCGTGATCAAGGCTTGGGGCGCCATCACGCTGCGCGGCGATTTCAGCGCCGCCGGAACGCCCGACAACACGGGCACGACGATCGACCTGAAGGGCACTTTCGTCGGCGCCTCGATCCGGATCGAGGGCGGCAACAGCGGCGACACGGTCCGTCTCGACGGCACGTTCCGCACCGGCACGCGCACCATCACCAGCGATGGCACGGCGGCCGGCACGACCGAGGGCACGCTCACCCGCAGCGGCAGCCTCACCATCGATGCCAAGGGCGGCAACAACACCGTCACGCTCGCGGACGCGGGCACCTACGCCACGGGGGCGATGAGCCTCGCCGCGGATGCGGGCAACGATGCCGTGACGCTCGGCGGCACCTACACCGTCGACAGCCTCGCGGTGGACGTTCGCGAGGGCGACAACACGCTGACCCTCGGCGGCACCTACAATGCGGCCGGCGCCATCGCGCTCCGCAGCGGCGCGGGCAGGGACATCGTCGACCTGCAGGGCAGCTACAATGCCGGCTCGATGGAGATCACGGCGGGCGCGGGCAACAACGACCTGACGCTGACCGGCACCTATCGGATCACGAACGGCTTCACGATCACGAGCGGCTCGGGCGCGGACATCCTGACCGACTCGCGGAATGTGGCGGGCATCACGAGCCGCGCCGACGTCACGGCCGCGGACCTGACGATCGACCTCGGCGACGGCGTGAACGCCCCGAATCTCACGGGCAGATACGACGTCTCGCGCGCCATGACCCTCAAGACGGGCAGCGGCGACGACGCGATCACGCTTGCGGGCGGCATCAAGGCCGGCTCGTTCCTCCTCGACGCGGGCGAGGGCTCGAACACGATCACCCTGTCCGGCAGCTACGACGTCGCCGGCCTGCTCGCCATTCGTGCGGGCGCCGCCCGCGACGTCATCGACCTGCAGGGCAGCTACAATGCCGGCTCGATGGAGATCACGGCGGGCGCGGGCAACAACGAGCTGACGCTGACCGGCACCTACCGGATCACGAACGGCTTCGCGATCACCGGCACGGCGGGCGACGATGCGCTCACCGACTTGCGCGTGGTCGGCGTTGTCGCCTCGCGGGCCGACGTCCAGGCGGATTCGGTGACGATCGGGCTCGGCGAGGGCGCCAACCGCGCGACGCTGGCCGGCCGGTACCGCGTCACGAACGCCTACAGCCTGACCGCGGGCGCGGGGGCCGACGTGCTCACCGACGCGCGCATCGTGGGATCCACCGTGACGGATTCCGCCGACGTCACGGCGGGCTCGATCGCGATCAATCTCGGCGACGGCGCGAACCGCGTCGCGCTCGCCGGCAGCCACGTCGCGAGCGGTGCCTTCAGCCTCACCACCGGCACCGGCAACGACAGCGTGACCGACGCCGTGGAGAGCGGCGGCGCCGTTCTCCGGACCGCGACCCTCAGCAGCACCGGCGACAGGCTCAGCCTGAGCCTCGGCGCGGGCGACAACGCCCTGACGCTCCTCGGCACCACCATCGCCGGGACCACCCTCGCTCTGACGAGCCTCGGCGGGCGCGACCGCTTCGCCCTGCGCGGACGGATGCAATCGGCCACGACCGAGATCCGTCTCGGCGCGGGCGACGACCGCCTCGACATGGCCCTCGTCTCGATCGCCGGGAACACGTCCGTCTTCGGCGAGGACGGCGCCGACACGATCGTCGTCGACCGCCTGCCCTCGCTGACCAGCGCCCATGCGGGCCGTACGGACACGCTCGACATCGACGGCGGCCAGGACACCGACACGATCAGCGTCCAGGTGAACGGCGCCTCGCTCTATCGCATCAACGTGCACGACACGGGCGATCCGGACCGCGGCGTCGACAGCCTGACGATCCTCGGCACGACCGGGAACGACCAGTTCCTGATGCGACGCAACTTCGTAGCCCTCGTCCACCCGGAAGCCGACGGCACCTACACGAACACCGCCGTCGAGCGGATCAACTACGACATGAGCGTCAACGGGCGCGTCATCGTCGAGGGCGGCGCCGGCAACGACCGCTTCACGATGGACGACAACGCCGCCCTGATGACGATCGACGGCGGCGCCGGCGACGATTACTTCCAGGTGGGCCAGGTCTTCGGCTCGCCCCGCGACATCGCGAACGGGCTGCTCGCCGAGGATGCCTTCGCGACGACGCAGCTCTCCTTCGGAGGCTACCTGTCGCCGGGCATCTCGATCCCGACCGTGATCTACGGCGGCGTCGGCAACGACACCTTCCAGATCTACTCGAACAAGGCGGACCTGCGCCTCGAGGGCGAGGACGGCGACGACACCTTCATCGTGCGCGCCTTCGCGGTCGCCAAGGAGAACAAGATCAAGCTCAACGCCGGCTCCGGCGACGACAAGATCGAGTACAACATCAACGCGCCGCTCGACATCGACGGCGGCTCCGGGTTCAACAAGATCGTCGCCCTCGGCACCGAGTTCGCCGACACCTTCGTCGTCACCAGTGACGGCATCTACGGGGCGGGCCTGTCGATCCGCTTCGCGAACGTCCAGGCGATCGAGGTCGACGGCCTGGAGGGCGACGACACCTTCTACGTGCTCTCGACGCCCGCGGGCGTGGTCACCACGCTCATCGGCGGCCTCGGCAGCGACACGTTCAACGTGGCCGGCGACGTGAGCGGCGAGGTGGTCGCCCGCGACGCCAAGGGCAACTCGGCCGTCATCAACCACACGGTGAAGAGCGAGGATGCGCGCTTCGACGGCCTGTTCGTGCAGGGCATCAACGCCTCGGTCTCGGCCGCGGATGCGGGCGCCGTCAGCGACGGCCCCGGCCTGACGCTGCGCGAGGACAGCGCGGTCACGGCGGCGAACGCGCCCGGCAGCCGGGTCGGCACCTATCAGGTCGTGCCGCCCACGCCGAAATCGACGGCGTTGCGGGCCGGCGACAAGGCCGTGATCACGGTCTCGGCCGCGCAGGCCTCCTCGCAGTCGCGGGCGCTCGCCGGCAATGCCGGCACGGTCGAGATCTCGGCCGACGGCACCACGTGGTCCGACATGCTGACCCTGACCTTCACGGCGGTTCAGAGCGGGAGCGGCTACGTCTGGAGCGCCGAGCGGACCGTCTACGTCCGCGCCAAGTCCGATACGGCCCTCGAGGGCGACCAGCGCGTGGCGATCGGCCACTCGGTGATCAGCACCAACAGCGAGGTCAACGGCACCTTCCTGCGCAATGCCCTCGTCACGGTGATCGACGACGACAAGCCGGGCCTCATCATCACCGAGAGCGACGGCGGCACCGCCGTGCTCGAAGGCGACAAGCCGCAGCAGAGGGACAGCTACACCGTCGTCCTCAACAACCAGCCGCTGCCCACCGAGGAGGTGCGCGTCACGCTCAACGTGTCGAGCACCGAGATCGCCTTCGCCGACGCCAACGGCATCGCCCTGCCCAAGGACGCGGACGGCCGGGCCTACCTCACCTTCACGGCGGCCAACTGGAACCAGGCGCAGACCGTGCAGGTCTCCTCGCCCGCCGACACCAAGGCCGAGAACCGCTTCGTGGCCGACATCACCCACGTGGTGACGAGCCACGTCGGGGGCGCCAACGGACCGGAGGGCTTCTTCCAGGCCGCCCTGGTCGGCACGCCGACCGTGCGCGTGCAGGTGACCGACGGGAACACCGCGGGCGTCGTCGTGACGCCTGCCGCGGGCGGCGTCGCCGTGACCCCGTCCCAGGATTCCTTCTACGACATGGTCCTGACGACGGCGCCGACGAAGCCCGTCACCGTCAGCCTCGTCGGCGACGGCCAGACCCTCACGTCGAGCAGCGATCCGCGCTTCACGGCGGCGAGCGGCTCGAACCCGGCCACCGTCACCTTCGACGCCACGAATTACGACCAGCCCATCCGCATCACCGTGAAGCGGAACCCCTCCGCGTCGCAGACGACCTCCGACGTCAAGACCTTCTCGCGCCAGCCGCACGATCTCAGCCGCATCGAGGGCCCGCTGGTCCTCGAGGGCGGCGTCGGCCCCGAGAGCCGCTCGCTCACCCCGGCGATCGTGCTGCCGGGCGAGACGAACCCGGTCGTGAAGCGCGAGATCGTCGACGACGGCCTGCCGGATTTCGACAAGGTCACGCTCTACAACGACACGACGCTCGTGGGCGTCTCGGGCACGGTGAGCGCCGACCACATCGACGGGTTCGGGATGTCGCGGAACGACATCACCGCGGCCGCCAGCGGCAGCAACCCCGCCCGCACCTTCGAGGGCGGCGTGACCTACCGCGACATGCGCTCGGTCGAGCTGCTGCTCGGCTCCGGCGCCGACAGCGTCACGGTGACGGGCACGGCGCTCGCGACGCTCACGGCGATCCACGGCGGCGGCGGGGCCGACACCCTCACGGTGACCGGCTCGCAGGGCACGCTGGCCCTGTTCGGCGACACCAGCGCCGACCGCAGCCGCTACGATTCGAGCCCGACGAACCCGACCGGCCGCGCCTTCGGCTTCCTCGACGAGGGCGCGACCGACCGGGATGGAAAACCCGTCAGCCTGAACGATTGGATCGACGCCTCGGGCGCCACCGGCCTCGTCATCATCGACGGCGGCGCCGGCAACGACATGCTGATCGGCGGAACGGGCCGCAACATCATCGCGGGCGGCACCGGCAACGACACGATCACGGGCGGTCCGGCGGCCGACATCATCGTCGGCGATTCGAGCTTCAACCTCGACGACGTGAAGCGCCTCGTCACGATCGCCGATCCGTTTGTCGGCGAGGCCCGGGCGGCCGGCACCGACACGATCGACGCCAAGGGCGGCTCGAACATCATCCTGGGCGATCACGGCCAGATCCATCAGGACGGCTCGGCCACCGCGCAGATCGCGCTCGAGGGCAACCACGTCGTCAGTCGCGTCGTCTCGACCCATACGGGCGTCGGCGGGAGCGACCTGATCTCGGCCATCGACGGCGACAACATCATCGTCGGCGGCTTCGGCTCGGACACGATCACGGCGGGCGCGGGCAACCACGTCATCCTGGGCGACAACGGCGAGGCCCTGTTCACGGACGGCGTCCTGACGAGCCTCAAGAGCATCGCGGGCGCGACCGGCGGCGACGACACGATCACGGCCGCGGACGGCAACACGACCGTGATCGGCGGCGCGGGCCGGGACGGCATCACCGTCGGCGCGGGCACGCAGGTAATCCTCGGCGACACGGGCGAGGCGAGCTTCGTGCCCGGCACCCGCATGGTCGCCGGCGTCGCCGTGCCGGTGCTCACCGCCATCAAGACGGCGGACGACGAGGCCGCCATCGGGGGCGGCGACACGATCACGGCGAAGGACGGCAACGTCACCGTGATCGGCGGTGCGGGCGCCGACACGATCACTCTCGGCGCGGGCACGCAGGTGGTGCTGGGCGATTCCGGCTCGGCCACCTTCACGACCGGTCAGATCGCGACCGTGACCTCGATCGCGACCGATATCGGCGGCGACGACGTCATCGAGGCCAAGGACGGCGACACCACGATCATCGGCGGCTTCGGCGCCGACCGGATCACGGTGGGCGTGGGCAACCACGTTATCCTCGGCGACAACGGCAAGGCGCTCTTCGCGGCCGGCAAGCTCGCGACGATCGAGAGCATCGATCCCGGCATCGGGGGTGGCGACACGATCACCGCCGCGGACGGCAACGTGACCGCCATCGGCGGAGCGGGCGGCGACACGATCAAGCTCGGCAAGGGCCGTCAGGTCGTGCTCGGCGATTCCGGTTCGGCCGCCTTCACGAACGGCGTGATCGACAGCATCACCTCAGTCGCGACGAGCGTCGGCGGCGACGACCTCATCGAGGCGAAGGACGGCGACACCACGATCATCGGCGGCTTCGGCGCCGACCGGATCACGGTGGGCGCGGGCAACCACGTTATCCTCGGCGACAACGGCAAGGCGCTCTTCGCGGCCGGCAAGCTCGCGACGATCGAGAGCATCGATCCCGGCATCGGCGGGGCCGACACGATCACCGCCGCGGACGGCAACGTGACCGCCATTGGCGGCGCGGGCGGCGACACGATCAAGCTCGGCAAGGGCCGTCAGGTCGTGCTCGGCGATTCCGGATCGGCCGCCTTCACGAACGGGCTCATCGACAGCATCACCTCGGTCGCGACGAGCATCGGCGGCAACGACACGATCGAGGCCAAGGACGGCGACACCACGATCCTCGGCGGCGCCGGGGCCGACGTGATCACGGTCGGTGCGGGCAATCACGTCATCCTGGGCGACAGCGGCCAGGCGCTCTTCTCCGCGGGCGTGCTCACGACGATCGAGAGCATCGATCCCGGCATCGGGGGCGCCGACACGATCACGGCCGCGGACGGCAACGTCACCGCCATCGGCGGCGCGGGCGGCGACACGATCACCCTCGGCCGGGGCACGCAGGTCGTGCTCGGCGATTCGGGCAAGGCCGAGTTCACGGGCGGCGTCATCGCCAACATCGTCTCGGTGGCCACCGATATCGGCGGCAACGACACGATCACGGCGAAGGATGGCGACGTCACCATCCTGGGCGGCGCCGGGGCCGACGCGATCACGGTCGGCGCGGGCAACCACGTCATCCTGGGCGATTCCGGCCGGGCCACGTTCCGCAACGGCCGCGCCCAGCGGGTCGAGTCGATCACGCCGGAGATCGGCGGCGACGACGTCATCGAGGGCAAGGACGGCGACGACACCATCATCGGGGGCGCGGGCGCGGACCGGATCACCACGGGGGCGGGCAACCACGTCATCCTCGGCGATTCGGGCGAGGCCGACTTCACCGTGACGGCCGCCGGCGCCACCACGACGAGCCTTCTCCTGCGCATCGCCACGACCGCTCCGAGCATCGGCGGGGCCGACCAGATCAGCTTCGGCTCGGGCACCAACGTCGTGCTCGGCGGTGCCGCCGGCGACACCATCACCGGCGCCGACCAGGGCGCCGTGGTGCTCGGCGACAACGGCATCGTCACCTTCGACCCGGCGGGCAAGATCCGGCGTGCCATCTCCACCGACACCACGATCGGCGGCGACGACACGATCACCATCGGCAACGGCGACAACGTCGTGCTCGGCGGCACCGGCTTCGATGCCATCACCATCGGCGACGGCACCAACGTCGTGATGGGCGATTCCGGCCAGGCCGACTTCGAGGCCGGCCTCATCGTCGAGATCGCGAGCATCAGCCCCGAGGTCGGCGACCGGGACACGATCCGTCTCGGCAAGGGCCGCAACGTCGTCGTCGGCGGTGCCGGCGGCGATCTGATCACGGCGGGCGACGGCGCGGATGTGGTGATCGGCGATGCCGGCCATGCCAAGCTCACCTCGACCGGCCTGCCGATCCTCGTCGAGACGACCTACGACAACGTCGCGGGCGACGACACGATCACGCTCGGCAACGGCGACAGCGTCGTCCTCGGCGGCTCGGGCCTCGATACGATCCGGGCCGGGAACGGCCGCAGCGTCGTGCTCGGCGACAACGGCCGGGCCGACTTCGACGGGGCAGGCCGTGCCTCGCAGGCGGTGACGACCGCCCCGACCTCGGGCGGGCGCGACCTGATCACGCTGGGCAATGGCGGCAGCGTCGTGATCGGCGGTGTCGGAGCCGACGAGATCCGCACGGGCTCCGGCTCGGACGTGATCGTCGGCGACAACGGCAACGCCGTGTTCCTCAACGGTGTCCTCACCTTCATCGAGACCCTCGATTCGAGCCTCGGCCTCGCCGATCTGATCGAGGCGGGCGAGGGCGCCAACATCGTGCTCGGCGGCGTCGGCGGCGACGACATCACCACGGGATCGGGCGCCGACGTGATCGTCGGCGACGACGGCCAGGCGAGCTTCACGCTCGGAATTCTCACCCGCATCACCACCAAGAACGAGGGCGTGGCGGGCGACGACGTGATCCGCGCGGGCGACGGCGCCAACGTGGTGCTCGGCGGCTCGGGCAGCGACCGCATCACCACCGGCATCGGCGCGGACGTGGTCTTCGGAGACAACGGCGCTGTCGATTTCGTGGACGCCATCCGCGCGGAGGCTCTGAGCGAGCGCGCCGGCGGCGGCGGGCGCGACACCATCGTGACGGGGTCCGGCGCTGACCTCGTCGTCGGCGGCCTCGGCGCCGACACGATCGACGCGGGCAAGGCGGACACCGACGACGACATCGTCTTCGGCGACGACGCCCACATCACCTTCGACGTCCTCGGCCGGGTCAGCCTCGCCGAGACGATCGACCCGACGCTCGGCGGCGACGACCAGATCGACGTGGGCGCCGGCAACAACATCGTGCTCGGCGGCGCGGGTTCCGACCGGATCGTCTCGGGCGAGGGCGCCGACGTGGTGTTCGGCGACAACGGCGCGGTGACCTTCACGGGCGGAATCCGTCTCGAGGCGATCAGCGACCGCAACGGCGGCGCGGGCGACACGATCGACACCGGCGCGGGCGCCGACCTCGTGATCGGCGGCCTGGGGGCGGACGCGATCGACGCGGGGGCGACCGACACCGACGCCGACATCGTGTTCGGTGACGACGGTCACGTCACGTTCGACGCGCAGGGCCGCGTGAAGCGGGCCGAGAGCCTCGACCCGACATTCGGCGGAGACGACATCATCCGGGTCGGCGGCGGCGACAACGTCGTCATCGCCGGCACCGGCGACGACGCGGTCACCGCGCTCGGCGGATCCGACGTGGTGATCGGCGATGCCGGCTACGCGGTCTTCTCCGCGGGCGTGCGCGTCGAGTTCGCCTCGACCGACACGGCCGTCGGCGGCAACGACACGATCGATACGGGCGACGGCGACAACCTCGTCATCGGCGGCTCGGGCAACGACACCATCACCACGGGGGCTGGCGCCGACGTGGTGCTCGGCGACAACGGGCTCGCCCTGTTCGAACTCGGCGTGCGGGCCCGCATCACCAGCGACCGCAACGGCGGCGCGCGCGACCGCATCGTGACGGGCGCGGGTGCCGACGTGGTGCTCGGCGGCCTCGGCTCCGACACGATCGACGCGGGCAAGGCCGATGCCGATTCCGACATCGTGTTCGGCGACGACGGCAACGTCACGTTCGACGCGCAGGGCCGCGTGAAGCGGGCCGAGAGCCTCGATCCGGGCTTCGGCGGTGACGACGAGATCGATGTCGGCGGCGGCGACAACGTCGTCATCGCGGGCACGGGGGCCGACACCGTGACGGCTCTCGGCGGCAGCGACGTGGTGCTCGGCGACGACGGCTACGCGCTGTTCGAAGCCGGCGTGCGCGTCGAGTTCGCCTCGACCGACCCGAACGACGGCGGCAACGATCGGATCGACGCGGGGAACGGCGACAACCTCGTCATCGGCGGGGTCGGGGCGGATGCGCTGACCTCGGGCTCCGGCGCCGACATCGTGCTCGGCGACAACGGCGTCATCCGGTTCGAGGCCGGCCTCGTCCACGAGGTCTACACGACCGACGAGCGCATCGGCTCGGGCGACGTCATCAAGGCCGGCGACGGGGCGAACATCGTGCTGGGCGGCGCCGGTCGCGACGCGATCACCACGGGGTCCGGCGCGGACGTGATCCTGGGCGATCACGGCGAGGCGAGCTTCTCCGGCGGCCGCCTGACGCGGATCGCCTCCCTCGACCCGACCCGCGGCGACGACGACACGATCCTGGCCGGCGACGGCGACAACACGATCATCGGCGGCACCGGCCGCGACGAGATCCGGGCGGGCTCGGGCGCCGACGTGGCGCTCGGCGACAGCGGTCTCGCGACCTTCCAGACGGACGGCAAGCGCATCCTCGTGCGCTCGACGGACGTCGAGACGGGCGATGCCGACACGATCGACCTCGGCGACGGCGACAACGTCGTGATCGCGGGCGCGGCCGGAGACACGGTGACCACGGGCTCCGGCGCGGACGTGATCCTCGGCGATCACGGCCGGGTCGGCTACGACGCGGCGGGCCGGATCGCGCAGGTCCTGTCGACGGACACGTCGGTGGGCGGCAACGACGCGATCCGGGCCGGCGACGGCACGGACGTGGTCGTGGCCGGCTTCGGCGCCGACAGCGTCACGGCGGGCGACGGCGCCAAGATCGTGCTCGGCGACAGCGGCCAGATCGACTTCGCGGCAGGCATCATCACCCTCGCCCAGACGCTCGATGCCCGCATCGGCGACGCCGACGTGATCAAGCTCGGCCACGGCCGCAAGCTGGTGCTCGGCGGAGCCGGCTCCGACACGGTCGAGGGCCTGACGGGCGATGCCGTGGTGCTGGGTGATGCCGGCCTCGTGCGGTTCGCGAGCGGCAACCCGGTCCATGCCGAGACCTCGGACGTCGAGGTCGCGGGCGACGACCGGATCACCCTGGGCAACGGCAACGGCCTCGTCATGGGCGGCTCGGGCGCCGACACGATCACGCTGGGCCAGGGCCGCTCGGCGGTGCTCGGCGACAACGGCACGGTCGACCTCGACGCGCAGGTGCGCGCCACCGAGATCACCTCGACGGCACCGGACGTGGGCGGCCGCGACGTGATCGTGGTGGGCGACGGCGGCAGCGTGGTGCTGGGCGGGTTCGGTTCGGACCAGATCACGACGGGCTCGGGCTCGGACCTCGTGCTGGGCGACAACGGGGCGGTGACGCTCTCGGCTCTGGTCCCGGTCCTTGTCCGCACGACCTCTCCGGCGATCGGCGGGTCGGACGAGATCCGGGCGGGTTCGGGCGACAACGTGGTGCTCGGCGGCACGGATGCCGACACCATCGTCACGGGCGCGGGCCGCGATGCGGTCCTCGGCGACAACGGCGAACTGCGCTTCGATGCCTTCGGACGCTACAGCCGCATCACCACGACCGACTCGGCGATCGGCGGTGGCGACACGATCGAGGCCGGTCACGGCGCGAACGTGGTGTTCGGCGGCGCGGGCACCGACACGATCACCACCGGGCTCGGAGCCGACCTGATCCTCGGCGATAACGGCGAGGCCACGTTCGAGGCCGACCGCTTGGTGCTGCTGCGCAGCCTCGATGCGGCGATCGGCGGCAAGGACACGATCCAGGGCGGCGAGGGCGACAACGTCGTGCTCGGCGGCGCGGATGCGGACACGATCACGGTCGGCAGCGGCCGTGACGTGGTGCTGGGCGATAGCGGGCTCGTTCGCTACGACGGCCAGGGCCGGCTGGCCCAGGTCGCCTCGACCGATACCGCGATCGGCGGCGACGACCGGATCGAGGCCGGGGAGGGCGACAATCTCGTCCTCGGTGGCGCCGGTGCCGACCGGATCGGCACGGGCGCCGGCGACGATCTCGTCCTCGGCGACAGCGGCGAGGTCCTGTTCGCGGAGGGCGTGATCGCTTCGGCCGTCACCCTCGACGCGACCTCGGGCGGCGGCGACGTGATCGTCGCGGGCGCGGGCGCCAACCTCGTCCTGGGCGGGCTCGGCGGCGACACGATCATCACAGGCGGGGGTGCCGACGCGATCCTGGGCGATCACGGTCGGGCGCTCTACACGAGCGGCCTGCTCGCCGTGCTCGAGACCATCAATCCGAATGCGGGCGGAGACGACACGATCACGGCGGGTGACGGCGACAATCTCGTCCTCGGCGGGGTCGGGGCCGACCGCATCGTCACGGGCGCGGGTGCCGACATGATCCTCGGCGACAACGGCCGCGCGGATCTCGACGTGGTGGGTATCCGCTCCGTCCTGCGGCGCCTGCGCTCGACCGACCCGCTCGTGGGCGGCGACGACACGATCGAGGCGGGGGCCGGCAACGACTACGCGGCCGGCGGCACGGGTGCCGACGTGATCCTCGGCGGCGACGGGCACGACGTCCTGTTCGGCGACCACATGCTCTACGACCGGGCCCTCCCGGTGAACCAGCGGGCCGTCTCGCTCTTCACCGCCTCCGGTGACGGCGGCGGCAACGACCGGCTCGAAGGCGGGGCGGGCGACGACTTCCTGTACGGGCAGCAGGGCGACGACGTCCTCTTCGGCGGGGCGGGCGACGACGACCTCACGGGCGGTCATAACGTGCTGGGCGGGGCGGACGGGAGCGACACGATCTCCGGCGGCGACGGCGCGGACGTGGTGCTGGGCGACAACGGCGTGATCACCCGCGCCGTGCGCGTGGACGACGTGAAGGCCGTGACGTGGCAGATGAACCCCGGATCCTTCGCCGACACGGTGCTGCGCGACGTGCTGCGCTTCGACCTGATCGACTTCGTGGGCGGGAACGACACGCTCAACGGGGATGCGGGCGACGACCGCCTGTTCGGCCAGATCGGCGATGACCGGATCTCGGGCGGGGACGGCTCGGACGAGATCGTGGGCGGCCTCGGCCGCGACACGATCGACGGCGGGGCGGGCGCCGACCTGCTGCTCGGCGACGAGGGACGGATCGTGCGGGCCTACGGCTCGGACGGCGCGCCGATCCTCAACACGGACGGCACTTGGCACCGGGACGTGGTGCTGGAGGAGATCGGCACGGTCACCGCCAACATCGGCATCGATTCCCGGACCCGGGCGGAGCGGCCGGGCCTGGCTGACATTCTGACCTCGGCCGACCTCCTGCTGGCGGTGGGCGGTACGGACGGCTCGGGCGCGCGGTTGCTGCACGGCGACACGGGTGCCTGGAACACGGGCGTGCTGGCGGTCTCGCTGGCGGCGGCCGACGACGACGTGATCGCGGGCGGGGCGGGCAACGACGTCCTGTTCGGCCAGCGCGGCAACGACACCCTGAGCGGCGGCGAGGGTGACGACCTGATCTACGGCGACCGCGCCTCGAACCTGGCCGAGACGGTCTCCGACCAGCCCGGCATCGTGAACGCGGTGCGCCTGATCGGGGCGGCCGCGGGCATCGATCTGGCACTGCCGCTGGGCGGGGCCGTGGTGGTTCCGGCGGCCAATCTGGTTCCGTCGCTGCTGGCCTCCGGCGCGCCGCGGATCGAGGTCTACCCGGCCATGGCCGCAGCGGCGGCCGACATCGCCGGTTCGGGATCGATCCGGCGCACGGATGGCAACGGCTTCACCGTCTACGCCTCGCTGGTGCCGAGCCTGTTCAACGTGAACGGGGTCCTGGCCGGCAACGACACGATCGACGGAGGAGCGGGCAACGACACGATCTATGGCGACAGCGGCGAGACCTACGCGCTCGACGTGACCACCTACGCCACGCTCAACGCGCGCATCGACGCCGTCTCGGGAAGCCTCCGGGATCTGCTGGGAGCCTTCGACGTCCTGAGCCGCGGCACCGACATGATGAATGCGGGCCTCGGACGGCCGTCGGCCGGGCGGATCAGCCTGGGCAACGACACGATCACCGGCGGTTCCGGCAACGACCTCATCGTGGGCGATGCCGGCCGGGTCATCGTGGCCGGGACGGGCCCGCTGCGGGACGCGTCACTGGCGGCGGCGCGCGCGCTGAACGGCTTCCTGGACGATGTGCAGGTCGTGGTGGCCGATCTCGCCGCGACCGCCCGCTTCGCGCAGGCGCAGGTGGCCGCGACACTGGAGACCCTGTCGCTGCCCGGCGGAAGCCTCGCCGGTCTGCCGGAGCGGTTCCGGCCGAGCCATCAGGTCGTGATCGGCAACGACACGATCGATGGGGGCGCGGATGGCGACGTCGTGGTGGGCGACACGCTGGTGCTCCTGCAGGCGGGTGCGGGCCGCACGCTGGCGAGCTGGGATCCGGCGCGGGCGGGCGAGGCTTTCGCGGTCGAGGCGGATCTGAGCCGGCTGTGGATGGAGCAGGCGGCGACGCTGAGCGGGCACCTTGCCAAGGCGCACCCGATCGACCCGCTGACGGCGACGCTGGGCTGGATGGTTGCCGGCGCATCCGCGGGCTGGAGCCTGGAACTCGGCAACGACCGGATCGCGGGGGGGACGGGCGACGATCTGCTCGTCGGCGACACGGCGCTCATCCAAGTGGCGGCCGGGTCGGGCTGGGGCGGCACCGCGGGTCCGGCGGGCTTGGCGCTCGAGCGGGCGCAGGTGCAGGCTCGGCTCCTGGCTGGCTTCGACGGGGGAACCGGTTGGGGCACAGGCTACGGCTGGGGTTGGCCAGGCTACGGCTACGGCTACGGCTACGGCTACGGTTACGGCTGGGGCTGGGGCGCTACGGGCTGGTCGGCTGCGAGCGTGGGCTGGGCCTCGGGTTGGGGGCTCGGCTGGGAGACGGGGCTTGCGGGCGCATCCGGCTTCGGCACGGCGACCCTCGGCCGCGACACGATCGCGGGTGGCGCCGGCGACAACCGGATCTTCGCCACCAGCGCCACGCTGGTTCCCGCCCTCGACGCGGCCGGTCGCTTGGTCGGCTCCGGCGCGCTGACGGCGCTGCTGCCCGACGATATCGGTCTGGCCGATGGCGTCTTCAGCCCGTCGCGCGCGGCCTGGAGCGTCGGCACGCTGAGCACGGCGGGAGCGCCGGCCTATAGCCTGAACTTCGGCTACGGCGTGCCGTTCGCCGGCCGCTGGGGCGGGCCTGCGCTGATGGGCTACGCGGCGAGCTACCTCGCGCCGCAGGGGCCGGAGCGGCCGTGGGGCTGGCCGGCCGGCTGGAGCGGCACCTGGGGCTGGGCGGGCGCCTGGGGCTTGGCGGGCACCTGGGGCTTGGCGGGCACCTGGGGCTGGGCGGGCGCTCGGAGCGGAGCTGGCTACCTCGCGCCGCTCCCGTCCTACCTGAACGCGCTGACGGCGCTGCCGGTGGCCAATCCCTGGCACGCGGCCGCCGTGACGGGACAGATCGTGCCGGTACGGTCGGAGGGCGGCTTCGGCGCGCCCTACTCCTACGGTGCGGCGTATCCCTACGGCGCGGCCTACCCCTACGGCGCGGCGTACCCCTACGCGGCGTGGGCGGGCTGGCCGGCGGGCGCGGGCCTGTGGACCGGCCTGGGCACGGGCGGCGACACGGTGACGGACGGCGGGGGCCTCAGCGGGATCGGGTCGCGCAAGGGCAAGCTGTTCTGGCGCTTCGACGCCGGGATCAGCCTGCCCACCCTCGGCGCGGTGACCGCCGACACGCTGCGGGCGCAGGCGCTGGGTGCGCGGGCATCTCTGATCTCGGGGATCGCGCACCGCCCGGTGCTGGCGCAGGATGTGATCCGCTCGATCCAGGGTGGGGACATCGTGCTGCGGGTCAGCAGCGACGAGGCCGGTGCGAGCCGGCCGCGCTACCGGACCTGGCTGTTCGACGAGGGGAAGGGCAACCTGGTCGAGCAGGCGCGGGAGGCGGAGGAGATCCTGTTCCTCACCCATCGCACCGGCGACCCCACGCGGCACGTTCCGTAAGCGAAAGGTCGGGGCGGAGAGACCCCTCCCGCCCCGGCCTTCCCCGAAAGCCTCCGGGCACCTCGCGGGCGTTCGCGCGATCGTCCCGGCACCGCGCGTGCGTCGTCGAGGGCCGGGTTAATTCCCGCCCGCGTGGAACATACCAGCGGTTGTAGAGTCGCCCCACCGGTGTCCCAAACCGGAAAGGTGCCGCGCATGTTCATGAGGATCGACCGCCTCCAGGCCGAACTGCCCCAGCCGAAGAAGCCCGACCCGAACGCCGCAGCAGCCCTGCAGGAGCTCCTCGGCGGCAAATACGGCGAGATGTCCACGCTCGGGAACTACATGTTCCAGAGCTTCAACTTCCGGGACAAATCGAAGCTACGGCCGTTCTACAGCCTGGTATCGAGCATCTTCGCGGAAGAGCTCGGGCACGTGGAGCTGGTCTCGACCGGCGTCGCGATGCTCAACAACGGCACCGGTGATCAGACCGAGGATGTCGACGTCTCGAAGGCTCCCTTCGAGGAGATGAAGGACATCCGGCTTGCCGGCAGCTTCCTCAGCAACGGCGGCGGCGCCATGCCGATGAATTCCAACGCCGCGTCGTGGAACATGGACATGGTCACGACGACGGGAAACATCATCATCGATCTGCTGCACAACTTCCACTTGGAGTGCGGCGCCCGTCTCCACAAGCTGCGCGTCTACGAGACCCTGAAGGACCCCACGGGCCGCGAGGTCTGCGGCTACCTCCTCGTGCGGGGCTCGGTGCACGCGCACGCCTATGCCTTGGCGCTCAAGAAGCTCACCGGCGTCGAGATCGAGAAGATGCTGCCCACGCCCAACATCGTCCTCGACAAGATCCCCGAGTGTCAGAAGTACCTGCAGGAAGGTTCGCACCGGCGCCTCTACCGCTTCAGCCCGAGCGACTACCAAGAGGCCGCCGGAATCTGGTCGAACGACGAGGTGGCGCTTCCCGGCGACCCGCCGGGCAATTTGGAGGTGGTGGACGGGTTGCCCGAGGGCGGCAAGATTCCCGAGCTCGACGGAAATTACGGGGCCTTCGCCCCGAACTATGCGCCGGAGGAGATCTTCGAGGTGGCGAGCAAGCTCTATAAGAAGAGCCGCTGATCCAGGCCGGACCCGGCGCGGGCCGTGCCGCCCGGGTCCTTTCCAGCGAGGATGGAAGCATTGACGGATAAGGCCGCGATCCCGTTCGACCAGATCCGCGAGCGCGCCTACGAGATCTGGGAGCGCAACCACCGCCCGGCCGGGTTCGAGATCGAGTTCTGGCTTCTCGCCGAGCGCGAATTGCGGGCCGAGCGCGAGCGCAAGCGGGGCGGGGAAACGGGTGGCCGTTCCGGCGTGGAGGACGCTTCGAGCTAGCGGGATCCCACGTATGGCATCCAGCGCCGGAGCGCGCAGTGCGTGGGCGCGAAGAGCAGGGCCGGCAACCCCACGATCAGCCCCATCAGCCAGGCCCAGGCCGGCAGGATCGTCTGCGCCGCGCGGTCGCTCAGGCCCCAGACATAGTTGATGTTGACGGGCGTCAGGCCCGGGTCGGGGTTCGGCGGCGGCATCAGGAGGAAGCAGATCAGCAGCGTCGCGACGGCCTGCGCGGTCCAGGCCGCGAAGGCCCGCCGGTCGTAACCCAGCCGGTACACGAGATAGACGAGGAGGATCGGCAGCCAGCCGTGGAAGCCCGAGAGCGCGCGCAGGAACAGCGGTTTGTCCGCGTCGAACATGTAAGCGGTCATCCCGGTGATCGGCAGGCCGATGGCGGTGCCGAGGAAATCGAGGACCCAGAGAAGCTGCGGCGCCAGGATGCCGACGGCGCACATGGAGATCAGGAGCGGGCTCTCGAGCCAGAGGCCGACGAGCGTCAGCAGGACGGCCTGATCGCAGAAGTACAGGAGGTTCGTCGGCCCGTAGGCCTGCAGGTAGACGGGCAGCATCACCGCCGCAAACAGCGTGTAGGCGATCTTGACCGGAGCGGGGATGCGGGAGCCCCGGCGGGCCGGCGCCGCTGGCGGCAGACTCGGCAGGAGGGCGTCGAGGGCGGCTGGAGGCGAGGGCATGTCGGGACCTGTCAATCCGGGGCGGAGAGGCCCGGACCGGTGTCCGGGCCTGCGGAGCGGGGTGGAGAGGCTTGGACCTCACTCCTTGCCGACGGACATCAGGAGGCGCTCGGTACGCGCATCCTCGATCCGATTGACCATGCGCTTGGCCTCATGGACGTCGCGGACCGTTTTCGTGACGGTCACGCAGGACTGCACCAGCATCACGACGCCCATGGCGAGGTAGCCCTTCAGCCAGAAATCGACCGGCAGAAACAGGATGCCGAAGCCGACCATGGCGGCGGCACCGATGAAGGACGCGTAGGTGAAGCTGACCCAGGCGCTCGAGTGGCGGGGTGTCTCGTTGGTCATGGTCTTCTCCTTTTCAGTAGCGGGCTGGTTCCGTGATCAGGCGGGCTCGGCGGCAAGACCCGCCGAGCGGCGAAGGCGTTCGAGGATTGCGGCTCCGGTCGGCCGGTCGTCGCCGCCGAAGCCCTCGCGCCTCAGGCGCTCGGCGATGTCGGCGCCGGGCTCGGCCTCGGCGAGCGCCGCCTCGGTGTTGGAAGCCTCGGCCTGGAGCTCCCGAAGGCGTGCGAGTGTCGCCTCGGCCTCCCGCAGCGTCGCCGTTTCCTGCGGGCGGGTACCGGCGCCGAGGCGCCGCACGGCTTCGGAAGCCGCCGCGACCCGGCGGCCGCGCTCCAGCTCCGCTTGGCGGCGGCCGGCATCGGCCACCGTCTCACGGATGCGGGCGACCTCGGCCGCGAAGGTGGCGCGGGCGGTGCGGATCGCGTCCCGCTCCCTCTCCAGCTCCGCGATGGTCTCGGCGGCCTCCGCGGCGAGATCCTCACGACCGGCCCTGAGGGCGGCGACGGCACGAATCTCCAAATCGCTGGCCCGCGCCTCGGCGGCTTCGGCCCGGCGCGCCTCGGCCCGATCGCCGGCGATCGCGACGGCGAGGGCTTGGCGGCTGCGTTCCAGCGAGGCCCGGGTCTCCCGGATCTGCTGGTCGAGGATGAGGAGCGCATTCTGATTGAACAGGTCCTCGGCGGCGCGGGCGGCGGCGCCGCGGGCGAGGAGACGAAGCATCTTGAGCATCGGGTACTCCGCTGATTGAACGGTGTTCACACCCGATGTCTCGCAGACGTTTGAACGTCGTTCAAGTGCGTTTTTGCACGACGTGCAAAGAGGTAGGTCCGCGATTGGCCGTCCGCCTCGTTCGTCCATCTTCAGGACACAGCCCATCCGCCGCAGCCCCGATCGGCAACTGTCGACGCCTCGCCGAGTTGGCATCCGCGAGTTGCATCCAAGGCGAAAAGTGCAACCCGAAGTCCCGTAGCCCGCGGCCCGCGTTCGACGCGATGGTTCGAGCAAGCGCCGCCGACCCGAGAGACGAGCCCATGAACCGCATCCACAAGCCGCTCGACGAACAGGTGATCATCATCACCGGTGCTTCCAGCGGCATCGGCCTCGCCACGGCACGGATGGCGGCGGAGCGCGGGGCGCGGGTGGTGCTCGCTGCCCGTGACGGCGAGGCGCTCGCCCGGGTCCGGAGCGAGATCGAGGGGGCAGGCGGGCGCGCGATCGACGTGGTCGCCGATGTCGGCGTCCGAGCGGATGTCCAGGCCATCGCCGACCGGGCACTGGCCGAGTTCGGCGGTTTCGACACCTGGGTGAACGTCGCGGGGCTGACGATCTACGGCTACCTCTGGGAGGTCAGCGACGAGGACAGCGCGCGGCTCCTGCAGACGAACCTCTGGGGAACGATCCACGGTTCCCTCGTCGCGGTCGAGCACCTGCGGGAGCGCGGCGGCGCCCTGATCAATCTCGGCAGCGTCGCCTCGGACCTCGCCTTCCCGCTCCAGGGGATCTACTGCGCCAGCAAGCACGCGGTGAAGGGTTTCACCGACGCCTTGCGCATGGAACTGCTGCAGGTCGGGGCGCCCGTCTCCGTCACGCTGATCAAGCCCGGCTCGATCGACACCCCGCTGCCCCAGCGGGCCCGCAACTACACCGACCGGGAGCCGAAGCTGCCGCCTCCGGTCTACCCGCCCGAGGAGGTGGCGCACGCGATCCTTCACGCGGCCGTGCACCCGCAGCGGGACATATTCGTGGGCGGCGGCGGCAAGATCCTCGCGGGCCTGAAGGAATTCGCACCCGGCGCCTACGATCTCCTGGCGCCCGCCGTCACGAGCCTGCAGAAGCGGAACGAGGCGCCGCGCAACCCGGAGGGCGCGCTCCACCGGCCGAGCGGCGACGGACAGGCGCATGGGAGCCATCCGGGCTACGTGATGCGCTCCAGCGCCTACACGCGGGCGAGCCTGAACCCGCTGGCCACCGCCGGGATGGTGGCCGCGGGCGTCGCGATGACCGCGGCCCTGATGCTGACGGGCGGCTCGCGCGGCGGGCGCCGGCCGTAGACGCCCGCACCCGCGGGACCCGCAGGCCGCATGTCCGCCCGCGCCGACCCGTGATATGCCGGCCGCCGGGCTCGAGCTTGGCAGTCGGTGGGACATGGGGGACCGGGGAACAGGATGGGCGCTGGGCCGGGCGGCCTGCGCGCTGAGTCTCACCCTCGCCATGTCGCTCGCGGCTTTGGCGGCCCGCGCGGAGGCATTCGATCCGCGCATCCTGCCGGCCAAGCCTCGCTACGTGCGCAACGCCGCCTGCCGGCCCGTCACGATCCCCATGCCGCCGGCGACCCACCGCCTGCCCGGCAGCAACCGGATCTCGCCGCGCCCGGCCGACATTCCGGTCGGCCAGGGCGACAGCGCCATCTGCTTCGCCTACGCCACCGCCGACATGATCTCCCAGCGCGTCGGTGTGGCCGTCTCCCCCCTCGACGTTGCCGCGAAGTTCTACTTCGCCGATCCGGCTCGCCTGTCGGAGATCGGCGACACCCGGATTCGGGACCACCTGCGAGCCCATCCGGCGTATCTCGCCGACATCGCCTGGAGCCGCAACGCCGCCGATATCAGCCACGACGGCAACCCGCAGCTGCAACCCTATTTCGACAAGCTGGAGGGCGGCGAAGAGGACGCGGCGGCGCTTCTCTACAATCTCGGCGGCCTGTGCGAGGAGCGGGACCTGCCCTCGCACGAGGGCTACGCGCACTTCACGCCCTATTTCGCGGCGCTCCGCTACAGCGCCCCGGTGCGGGCGCCGAACATGAGCTTCCGCAGCGTCGGCGCCACCGTCGACAAGCTGCGCAGCCGCCGCGCCGATGCGGTCAACGCCGCGTGGCTCGCGCAGGCCGAGGCGCTCTGTCGGCGCCGGCCGCCGCCGGTGCCGCTGCTGCCGGTCTCCTTCCGGATCGCCGCCAACCAACTCGCGTTCATGGAGATGCTGGAGGAGGGCCGGGCGCCGGCCCCGGCAACCGTCACGCGCATGCTGGCCATGGTCGATTACGCCCTCGACCATGGCCGCGCGCCCACCGTCGGCTACAGCTGGTACGTGCTGGAAGAGCGCGATCCCAAGGACCCGGACGTCGCCGCCGACCATTCGAGCGCGATCGTCGCCCGGCGGCGTGAGGCGGGCGCCTGCCAGTACCTCGTCCAGGACAACACCGGCGAATATTGCGCCCGCATGCGCGCGGGCATCCGCGAGCGCTGCGATAACGGGCGCGTCTGGCTCACCGAGGACGAGCTGAAGCGGACGCTCTACAGCGTGATCTATCTGCGCTGAGGCGGGGCGTCCGCGCGCTGCGCCCGCGCCTCGATCCCGGTCGCTCCTTCGGGACGGACGCCCGCGCGCGCAGCCACGGTTGGACGGCTCCGAGAGGGCTGAGGCGGGGTCCGATGCGAGCTCAGGCCACGAGCCCGACGAGCCAGTAGCAGGCGGCGGCGATGAGGGCGGCGGCGGGCAGCGTCACCACCCAGGCCACGACGATGTTGCCGGCCACCCCCCAGCGCACCGCCGACGTGCGCCGCGCCGCTCCGACGCCGACGATCGCGCCCGTGATCGTGTGCGTCGTCGAGACCGGCACGCCGAGCCAGGTCGCCGTGAACAGGGTGATGGCGCCGCCGGTCTCCGCGCAGAATCCCTGCATCGGGTTCAGGCGGGTGATCTTCGAGCCCATCGTGTGGACGATCCGCCAGCCGCCGAAGAGCGTGCCGAGCGCCATCGCCGCCTGGCAGGAGATCACGACCCAGAGGGGGACGTGGAACTCGCCCCCGAGATGGCCCTGCGAGTAGAGCAGCACGGCGATGATGCCCATCGTCTTCTGGGCGTCGTTTCCGCCGTGCCCCAGCGAGTAGAGGGAGGCGGAGACGAATTGCAGGGTGCGGAAAGTGTTGTCGACGGCGAAGGGCGTCGCCCGCACGAAGATCCACGAGACGATCAGCACGAGGATGAGCGCGAGCAGCAGCCCGAAGAGCGGCGAGAGCACGATCGCGGCCGCCGTCTTGGTCAGGCCGCCCCAGATCACGGCGTCGAATCCGCCCTTCGCCACGCCCGCCCCGACGAGCCCGCCGATCAGGGCGTGCGAACTGCTGGAGGGGATGCCGAGGATCCAGGTGGCGACGTTCCAGGCGATGGCACCGACGAGGGCGCTGAAGATCACGCGCGCGTCGACGATGCCCGCATCGACGATGCCGGTGCCCAGCGTTTGGGCGACGTGCAGGCCGAAGAACAGGAACGCGATGAAGTTGAAGAACGCGGCCCAGAACACCGCGTATTGCGGCCGCAGGACCCGCGTCGAGACGATCGTCGCGATCGAGTTCGCGGCGTCGTGCAGGCCGTTGAGGAAATCGAACAGCAGCGCGACGCCGATCAGGCCCACGAGCAGGGGGAAGGCGAGGGCAGCGTCTGTCATGGCTTGCCCTACACGTTCTCGATCACGATGCCGCTGATCTCGTTGGCGACGTCCTCGAAGCGATCGACCACTTTCTCCAAGTGCTCGTAGATCTCGCTACCGATCAGGTAGGCCATCGGGTTCGACTGCCCGTGCTCGCGAAACAGCGCCTTCAGCCCCTGCTCGTGCAACTCGTCCGAGCGGCCCTCCACCCGGGTGATCTGCTCGGTGAGGGCGCTCAGCCGCGTCGCGTGCGTGCCGACGCCCTTGAGGAGCGGAATCGCCTCGGCGGTCAGGTTGGCGGCCTCGACGATCGTGCCGCCCATCTCCTGCATCAGCGGGTCGAAGCTGCGCATCTCGAAGAGCGTGATGGTCTTCACCGTCTTGTGCATCTGGTCGATGGCGTCGTCCATCGACTGGATCAGGTCCTTGATGTCGCCGCGGTCGAAGGGCGTGATGAAGCTGCGCCGCACGGCGAGCAGCACCTCCCGCGTGATCTCGTCCGCCTCGTTCTCCCGTTCGCTGATGACGCGGCACCAGCGCGGCACCGCCTCGCCGCCCTTCAGCGCCTCCTGCAGCGCCGCCGCGCCGGCCACCAGCGTCTCGGAATGTTTGGCGAACAGGTCGAAGAACCGGTCTTCCCGGGGCATCAAGGCCCGAAACCACCCCAGCATCCAGGCCCTCCGAAACGCGATACGATCTCACCCGAGATCTCTTCCCCGACCGTGTTGTTGTTCCACATCCCGCGGCGTGGCAAGACGGTTCCCGATGGCGAACGACAAGCACAAACGCTACACCGCCTATCTCGTTGCCGTGACGCCCGTCTCAGAGAGTGACAGCCAGCCGGCCGACGCGGTCTACGCGGCCGTCCTGCAGAGTCCGGGCGAGGCGCTGGCGGCGGTCCGGGCCCTGCTGGAGGGGGAAGGGCGCATCGCCGTCGTCGGCAGCCTGTCCCCTCGGACGACGAAGGCCATCAATCTCCGCCCCGGCGAGGTCCGCGCGATCTGAGGAGGGGCCGGGTGAAGGGGGCGATGACGCGGCATCGGGCGGGGCAGCCCCCGGGTGTTCCGCGCAGGTGTGGGCCGGCGCGGGACCGCGGATGGGGGGCGCCCGCATGAGCCCGCATTCCAACCGCAGCCGCTCTGTCGTCGTCGGCGCCCTCGGGATCTTCGAGATCCTGTCCTGGGGCTCGACCTTCTACCTCCTCTCCGTTCTCGCGGCACCGATCGCGGCGGAGACGGGCTGGCCCCTCGCCGGCGTCGTCGGCGGCCTTTCGGCGGGCCTCCTCGTGGCGGGCCTCGTCTCGCCGCGGATCGGCGAGGCCGTCGACCGGCGCGGCGGCCGGCCGGTCCTGGCCTTCTCGGCCCTGGTCACGGCGTCCGGCCTCGTCGTCCTCGCCCTCGCACCGGCTCTGCCCACCTTCCTCGGCGGCTGGCTGCTCCTCGGCCTCGGCATGGGAACGGGGCTCTACGACCCCGCCTTCGCGACGCTCGGCCGTCTCTACGGCAGCGAAGCGCGGCCGGCGATCACGGCGCTGACCCTCTGGGGCGGCTTCGCCAGCACGGTGAGTTGGCCGCTCTCCGCCTTCCTGGTGGAGCAGGCCGGCTGGCGCGGCACCTGCCTCGCCTATGCCGGCCTGCAGCTCTGCGTGGCCCTGCCGCTCGTGCTCGCGCTCGTACCGAACCCGGCCCCGCACCCCCTCCGCAAGGGGGAGCCTTCCGCCCCGGTTCCGACGGCTCTCGGCGGACGGGAGCGCAGGGCCTTCCTCCTGATGGCCGGCGTGCTGACGCTCGGCGGGACCGTGATGACACTCGCCTCGGTGCATCTCGTCACGCTGCTCCAGGCTCGCGGCGTGCCGCTCGCCTCCGCGGTGACCTACGGTGCCCTGATCGGTCCGTCGCAGGTGGCCGCGCGGATCCTCGAGATGGCGGGACGGGGCCGGTATCATCCCCTCTGGACGCTCACCGCCGCGATGAGCCTGATCGCGCTGGGCATCCTGCTCCTCGCCAATGGGTTGCCCGCCGTGGCGCTGGCGCTCGTCCTCTACGGCGCCGGCAACGGCATCTACTCGATCGCCCGTGGCACCGTCCCGCTCGCCCTTTTCGGGCCGGAGCGCTACGCGAGGCTGATCGGGCGCCTGGCGCGGCCGGGGCTGGTGGCGCAGGCTCTGGCGCCCCTCGTCGGCGCCTTCGTGGTGACAGAAGGCGGGGCCGACGCATTGTTCGCGATCCTCGCCGCCCTCGCGCTCGCGAATGTCGGTCTCGTCGGAGCGCTCTGGCGAGTGCGCTAGCGCAGGTCTAAGCGGGGCGGGTTCCGGCTCGCGTGAAGAGAATGCGCTGCATCAAGAGGTTGGGGCAACGTCCATGATTCGGCGATCATGCAAGCGTCTCTACGAGAGCCGGGCCACGCCGCGGCTGATGTAGCTCAGCGGGCGCGGGCTCCGGGGCATGTAGAACGCGTCGAGTTCGGGAAGCGAGAAGCCCGCCGACCGGAAGTTGTCCGCGACCGGCCGCGTGAGGTTGCATCCCACCGCCAGCGCCCGCCAGAGCGGGTTCAGCCGCCGCTGCCAGCGCGCGACGCCGGCGTCCGGGGCGAGCCCGTGCTCCACGAAGAGCACGCTCCCGCCCGGGCGCAGCACGCGCCGGATCTCCGACAGGCAACGCGCCGGATCCGCGACCGAGCAGAGCGTGAAGGTGACCAGCGCCGTGTCGATCGTGGCGTCGGCCAGGGGCAGATCCTCCGCGGGGGCCTGACGGATATCGAGCGCAACCCGGGCGGCGCGGCGGCGCTCCGCTCCGAGCCCTAGGAAGGCGGCGCTCGGATCCACGCCGATCACCCGCGTCACCCGCTCCGGATCGTAGTAGGGCAGGTTGAGGCCCGGTCCGAACCCGATCTCGAGGACGGTGCCGCTGGCTCGCGGCACCAGCCGCTCGCGCTCGGCGGCAATGTCGGCCAGGCCGCAGAGGCAGCCGACGAGGCGCGGGCCCAGATGCCGCTCGTAGAAGCCCATGTCGTCCTCCCGCCTCGTGAACTCGCCTCCCGAACCGGGCGGCGATCTCCGGGTGCGGCGCGAGAAGAACCGCGCCAGCTGCGCATGTCCCGCCGCGATCGGCACCGCGGGTCGGCCGCGAAGCCGGGCAGGTCGAGCCCCTCGCGGACGATGAGGGCCTCGCGACAACCGTCCGGATCGCTGCGCCTTCAGACGTAGTGCCGAAACACCACCTCGCCGGGAGCATGGGGCGGGAGGGTCCGGTCGCGTTCCGCGGCGCCCATCACTGCGCGGCCGGCCGCCGTGAGGATCCGTGACATCGGCTGCAGGAGCCGGCGGAGCGGGCGGGCAGCGGGCATGCGGGCCTCCTCTCGACGCTCCCGAACGGAGCAGGGACGGTCATAACCTCTCAAGGTTGCCGAGGTGTTTCTTCTCCCCTCCCTGATTGTTTCGTGATCCGGTCCCGCCGCGGCGACCGATCCGGGGCCTATGTGTTACGGGGCCGGTGCGGGCCGGGCGGAGCGTGGAGATCGCGGGGCAGTGTCGGAGCGGGTGCAGGGGAATGGCCGAAACGGTGCCGCGCTTCGGCCGATGCGGGTTGCGGCGGGCAGGGGCTCCCTCGTCCTGCACCTGATCATCGTGCTCGTCCTGCTCGCCACCGCGCTCGCCGCCGGAGGCACGCTCCACGCGACGAGCTACTGGGTGGTGCTCGCGGTCTACGCGGTCTGTTCGATCGGTCTCGGCCTCGCGGATCGGCACGACGCTCCTGCCGAACCCGGCGAGGAGGAGGGCGCCTCCAAGGCGGAATGGCTCGCCCGCGCCTCTACCCTGCTCAATGCCGGCATCGCCCTCTACCTCGTCGTCGAGCACATGATGGCGGGTGCCGGCACGGGGGCGGAGGACGCGGTCGCAGCGGTGAGCCGGTTGCCGGCCTTCCTGCTCCTCCTCCAGACCGGCCTCGCCATGCGGGTCGCGCACACGATCCTCTTCTCCGGACTGGTGACGCTCGCCTGGGGCGGCACCATCCTGTTCGCCGCCCTCGTCCCGGAGAGCGGCCTTCTCGGGCCGCAGATCTCGCTGACGGAGGAGGTCTCCGGCCTCCTCACCTTCCTCGCAGCGAGTCTCGTCGTGATCGACGGGACGAGGCGCCTGCGCGCGGCCGTGGCGACGGCGCTGCGCGTCGAGCACGAGAAGGCGGTGCTCGCACGCTTCGTACCCGGGAAGGTCGCCGCCGACCTCGCCCGGGAAGGGGGGCTCGGCTCCGCGAAATTGCGCCACGCCTGCCTGTTCGCCCTCGACATCCGCGGCTTCTCGGCCTTCACGCGGGCGCAGGCCCAGGACGACGTGGTGCGTGCCCTCCTCGATATCCGCGCGCTGACCCATGCTGCCGTGACGGAGGAGGGGGGCATCGTCGACAAGTATGTCGGCGATGCCATCCTCGCGCTCTTCGTGTCGGGCCGGGCGGAGGATCAGGCCCGCGCGGCGCTGCGCAGCGCGCGCACGATCGGGCGGCGGCTTCGGGACCTCAACCGGGAGCGGGAAGAGGACGGGGCGCCCGCCCTGTCGATCATCGTCGCCCTGCATGCCGGCGACGTGCTCGTCGGCGTGTTCGACGACGGATTCCGGGCCGAATTCACCGTTCTCGGAACCGCCATGAATCAGCTCGCCCGCATCGAGAGCCGGGCCAAGGCCGCCGGTCTCGAGCTCGCGGTATCGAAGGATTTTGCCCGCCTGCTTGAGCAGGATCCGGACGAGGGTCCCAGGCTCAGGCCGGTCCGCGAGCAGGACGGCGCGAGCCAGGCGCTGCCCCTCCTCACCCTCGACTGAAACGGGCCACCCATCAAGGTGAGCCGCATGCGACCCGCGCCGCCGCGCGCGAGGGCGATGCCTGCCGGCAGATCAGGTCGAGAAGAGCTCGGTCATATCCGGTATTTGGCATGCCAGGGACGAGCCTGATCGATGCGCCGAGCCGGCTTGCTTTAATCCTGTTCTAGAATTTCCGGATAAATCATCTCGTGCGTCGCGTCACACGAAAGACTTACGCGGGGGATTAAAGCCGATTAGGTCCGGTGTGACTTATGTCACTTGAGTAAGATCGATCTTTCTCTATCTAGAACATCATCAGATGTCAGCCGATCATTCGGCTGATCATCCCAACAAGCGACAGGAGTTTGCAGATGACGTTCTACGCCGCGACCGCCGCCCTCGCGCTGATGATCGGCCTCGCCGGACCGGCGGCCGCAGAGGGAAGCCGCCAGCCTGCGGGTGGCGCCCATATGAGTTCCTTCGTGCACCACCCCGAGCACGACCCGCGCTCGCTCTACTCGCAGCGCCGCGCGACCGGACAGATCCTCGGGCAGCCGATGCTCTCCGAGCGTGCGGGTGCCCATCGCGCGGCTCCCCGTGTCGTCGAGCCGCACTGGGCGTCAGGCTGGCGGGTGCGTTGAGCCGCGGACATCGGTGAGGGCGACGAGAATGCGGCGGGGCTGAATGACGGGTGACATGCAGGAGAGGGGTCAGCGCCGTGGGGTCGCGGCCGAGGTGGAGCGGCAACTCGCCGTGTGCCGCTCCCGGTGCCGCAGCGAGGCGGTGCGGCCCGCGGTCGCGCTCACTATCGGGCAGTGGCGAACGGTGGAATCGATCCTTCACGCCGAGATCGGCCAGTGGCACGAAGGTCGCGGCATCGATCCCGCGAGCGGGGACACCGGCTTCATCGTGCTGGCGGCGGTCCGCTACAGCCTGAGCCGCCCGCGCGACGCGGCGAGGCTGTGCACGGGCTGGCTCCGCACGCATTGGCACCATCTGAGGGAACGGGACAGGGCCGACATCCTCGCCGACATCCTGCGCCACAGCGCCGAGGCGGGCGGTGAGACGGGGTCCGACGAGGCGGATCCCTGGACCGAGTTCGCCGAATGGGTCCGCGCGGAGCGGGCGGAGGCCGACGAGCCGGCACTCGCGCCCCTCGCCAATTACCGCCTCGGCATCCTCGCCCGGTCGCCCCGCGGCTACGCGCCCAGCGACACGCAGATCCAGGCCCTGCGCAATCGGGGCCTCGTCGAGCCGACGGGGCGCCTCGATGCGGAGGGGCGGCGCGAATGGACGATCACGCACGCCGGCCGCAACGCCCTCGACCGGCAACCCTGAACACCCAACCACAGGAGGATCCCATGCTTCGCCTTGTCGGCACCGCCGGGCTCGCCGGCCTGATCGCCGGTCTCGTGGGCACGGCCGTCGCGGATACCCGCGCCCGCCCCGTCGAGCAGCCGGCGGAGTGGATGATCTACCCCGGACCCCACGGGGAACTGCTCGGTGTGGAGGTGCCCGTGGAGCGGCCGACGCCCCAGCGCCCCATCCCGCACCAGGGCAGCCAGACCTCTGCCGTTTCGGCCCATTGAGAACGGATCCCGGAGAAGTAGAGGACCTGACGACCATGCCGAGCACGCACTACGCCGCCGCCCTCCTGATGACCGGCCTCTTCCTGAGCCCGGCAAGCGCCTCCGAGGCGGTCACCGGGATCGGCGGCGGCCCGGAGACGACGATCACGGCGCCCTCCGGCCAGACCGTGCCACCGGGTGCGGCCTCCGCGCCGACGAGCGATCCCACCGAGCGGACGCGGCGACAGAGAGAGCTCGACCCAATTCTCGACGGAATCTGCGCTGGCTGCCGATGAGAGGGCGCCGAGGCCCGGAGAGGGGGGTGAGGCGCTTCCGAGTGGGAAAACGCTGCGCCTTTTAACCTGGGTCAACCAAAAGCGCCTTCTCGCGCGCTAGCTAGATTTCGCCCTCGGTACAACCAGGGCGAGCGCTAGCGGCGGGCAACGTCCGGGCGCTCCGGAGCGTGGAGCGGGGCAAGGACGCGTGGTTTCGGCTGCCGAACAGTCGCTGAATGTTCTCTGCCGAAAGCTGGAGACCATCGGGGCGCTGACGCCGCAGGAACGTCAGGCCATCGCCGGGCTGCCGGCCACCGTGCGCGTCCTGTCGGCGGGGCAGGACATCGCTCGCGACGGGGACCGCTCGGGCCAGTGCTGCCTCGTCCTCCAGGGCTGGGCCTGCCGCTACAAGCTGCTGTCGCGCGGACGCCGGCAGATCTTCTCCTTCCACATTCCCGGCGACATTCCTGATCTGGAGGGACTCCAGAGGCCGGTGATGGACCACAGCGTCGCGACGCTGACCAAGGCGACGATCGCCTGCATCTCGCACGAGGCTCTCCGAGAGCTGATCGCGACCCATCCCGGGCTTGCCGCCATCTTCTGGCGCAGCGCCTTCATCGATGCGGCGGTCCTGCGGGCCTGGATGCTCGGTCTGGGGCGCCGCTCCGCCTTCGAGAACATGGCGCACCTGTTCTGCGAATTGTACCTCAAGCTGCGCGCTGTGGGCCTCGCGGGGGACGGACGCTGCCCGATGCCGGTCACGCAGGTCGATCTCGGCGACGCGCTCGGGCTGTCGAACGTCCACGTCAACCGCGTCCTCCAAACCCTGCGGGGGCAGAAGCTGGTCAGCCTGCAGAACAGCACCCTGGTGCTCGAGGATTGGCAGGCTCTCGTCCGGATCTCCGAATTCGATCCCGCCTATCTCGGGCTCGAACGGTAGCATGGCGCGGCCCGGCTGTTCGGGACCGCCGGACCGCACTCTCCCGACAATCCTTGCCTCATCCCGGTTCGTCGAGGCTCCAGGGCGGCGACGCCGTCGGCAAGGGGCGCACGGACCGGCCTCAGGGTGTCCCGGACGAGGTGATGGCGTAACGACAACACTCAAGGTTGCTGCCGGCGGGCGGTCCCCGCAGGCGTCTCGGTGTTCCACGATGCTGATGGGTGGGAACCGCGGTCGCACCGTTCTGTTCTTCTCCCGCGTCTCGGGGGAGGGGGACATGCCGCGCTATTTCATCGACTCGGACGACGGGGAGCTGCATGTTCACGACGAGGAAGGGCAGGACTTGCCCGACGCCGTGACCGCACAACGCCTCGCGACGGCCATGCTGCCCGATATGGCGCGCGAGAAGATCACCGAAGGCGAGGGCCGCGTCTTCCTGGTTCGCGTGCGCGACGAGGCGGGAGCGATCCTCTACCGCGGCACGCTCAGCTTCGCCGGCGAATGGGCGAAGCCCGATCGCTCATCCTAGCAGCGGCCAGGGTCCGGCAAGGGCCGCAATCAGGGCGAGCGCGCAGAACACGGCGCCCGAGAGCGCCAACCGCCTGTCGACGGAGCGCCGTGCGTTGTCGTTCGCGGCACGGCGGCGGCGCGGTGTCAGATGACGCTCCAGAACGGGGCAGGCATCAACGAGCCGCAGCGATACTGGGCCGCGCAATCCGGCAAACATTCTCACGCCTCCCGACGACCGGGCGCCCCGATCCGTGTCGCCGCCTGCCCTCGAAGGAAGCGAGGCGGGCCGGGTCGTCGGGCATTCCGTTCCGCGGACAGGCTACGGCCGATCGCGGCCCGGCGTCAAAGCCGTTTCCGGACCTCCCTGCCGGATTGGTTCGGGCGCTCGCACCCCGCCCGTCATTCGAGGGGGCGCGTGTCGCTCTCGAGTTCCTTGGCGAGTTCCCGACCGATCTGAAACAGGAGCAGGTCGAAAACCGCCTGGAGCGTCGGATCCCCGATCTGCCGGATCGCTTCGCGGGCTTCGAGGCAGCGCGCGGCGGCGCGCGCCGCCGCGCTGGCGGATTCGGCGCCGTCGTGTGTGGAGGCGTGCGGCATGGGCGTGTCCCCTTCGAGGAGCCTGGGCGTCGGACGCCTCAGGCGGAGCGGCGGCGCGGGGCCTCGATACGGCGGGAACGATCGACGGTCTCGATGTCGAGGACCGACCGCGTGAGGCCGAAGATCTGGCGGTGCGTCTCGATCGTCTCGGGCAGCAGGCGCGCGCAGATCGGGAGGATCGTCGAGCCGTCGTAGGGGCAGGGGAGCGCCAGCGCCTCGACATCCCAGCCGAAGGTCATCAAGCGGCTCACCAGAATCGGGTGCGTCTGGACCAGCAGGCCTTCCAGGCCGAGGAATTCGGCCGCCTCGGCCACCGCCGTGAAGGAGGGGCCGGAGACCGCATCGGCCCCGCGGCTGCTCTCACGCTTGCTCGGTGCGACGGCGCAGCGCGTCCACTCGTAGATCCGCGGCCCGGACGGGGCAGGCGCGCCCTTCAGGATCTCGGGGTAGAGATGGGTCTGCAGGTGCGGCTGCGTGGTGGGCAGAAGGCGGGAATAGGAGACGACCTCCTCTCCGTCGAGCCCCACCACGTGGTAGCACTCGGGCGTGTCGAACGCGTCGGTCTCGCGCCCGTCCGGCCTGCGGCAGGCTTCCCATTTCAGGTGCTCGACGAAGAAGTCGTGGCGAAACCGGTAGACCCTGTCCATCAGGCCCGGATCCTCCGACCCGGCCTCACCGCTCAACAGCTTGAACATGCTCGCGCGCTCCTGCCTTCCTCCGCGGCAGGGTCGGGCAGGTGAGGGCGCCGGCGTATTCGTAGATTTACGGAGTGGAAGCGGGTGCCCGCGTCAGGCTATGATCCCGCGCCGCAGCGCCTCGGCGATCGACTGGACGCGGTTGACGGCGTTGAGCTTGCGAGCGGCGCTCGCGAGATGCGCCTCCACCGTGCGCGCGGAGATCGTCAGGATCTGCGACGTGTCCCAGGCGCTCTTTCCCGCTGCCGACCATTTCAGGCACTCGATCTCGCGCTCGGTGAGGCCGCTGATCGGGTCGCCGCCACCCTTGCCGCGGAAGGCCGAGACGGCGCGCGCCTTCGACATCGCGTAGATCGCCACGAGGTGAAGGCCGGCCCGCTCGTCCTCGGACAGGCTCAGCCGCTCGCCGCCGAAGCTGACCCCGGCCTCCCGTCCGTCGAGATCGTGGAACGGTACGCAGAAGCCGTCCTTCAGGCCGACGCCGCGCGCCTCGTCCATCACGAGGATGCCGCGGGCGTCGGCGTGTACCCGTGCCGCCTCCGTCCACAGGAAAGGCTCGGCCGTCTGGCGGATCTGCCGGATCACCGGATCCTGGTGCAGGTAACCCTGGCGGTGATAGCGCCGCGACCACGCGTCCGGCCAGCCCGTGATCATCGCGCAATCGAGCAGGCCCTCGGCCTCGGTCTGGGGCAAGCCTCCGATCAGGAAGGCGTCGTAGCCGAAGACCTCCCCCGCCGCCCGCAACTCGGCGTAGACGTCCGCGCGCGACTTCGTGGCCCGTAGACGGTGGATGATGTCGAACGAGGTCTGTCGGATATCGGGCACGCAGGACGATCGCGATGGAGACCGCTGATTGTACCAAACCAGAAACACACGAGATAGTTTAACGTGGTGTCCTCACCAGGGCTGGATGACGCCCGGGGAAATTGTATGAACAGGCTCGTTTTCCTCCTCGGTAGGCGCCGGGTCTTCCTGACGCGGTGCTCGCCCCCTGCATCCCGCCACGTCGGGCCGTGCCCGAGCCCCCGTTCGGAGAGGTGAGCCGCGATGTCGAAAGACTACGAGTGGGAGCTGCTTCACAGGATCGCGGCGGCGCTCGAAATGAATCCGGCCCTGTTCTTCGGTGATCCGCCGCCGCCCGCGCGTATGGACGGGGATGGTGCGCCGCCCTCGAACGGTGCGGCTGCGCCCCCGATCGAGCGCAAGCGCCTGCTCGACAGCCTGCGGCTGCACAAGGCCTTCGAGGCGATCCAGGACGAGGACGCGCGCCTCGAGGCGCTGCGCGCGGTCGAGGCCATCTGCCGCCGGCAGTCGGAGGGGCGCGCCGAGCCGGTTCTCGGGGGACGCGCCGCAGACGGGCCGGATCCGGATTAGGACAGAGTCCGACTGGGCCGTCTCAAGCGGCCCGGGTCCCCGCCGAAGCGGATGGGACCTCGTCCGTGCTGCGGCCTCGCTCCGCCAGGGCCCGCAAGGAGGCGACCATCGCGTCGGTCCGCGCGTCGAGATCGGCATCCTCGCGCCAATCGGCGCCCCGCCGCCGCATCAGCACGAACGCCGCGAGTGCGGCGCACAGGCTGCCGCCGAGCGGCGCACCGAGGATCGCGATCAGGAAACCCTGCGGGGCCAGGGCCGCGCCGGTCACCAGGCCGCCGGCTATCGCCATCGCCATCAGCACGAACATGAGCACCTCCCAAGCCTGCATCATGCACGCTTCCGGAGGAGGCCGACGATTTCCCTGCCGTCAGGGTGAGCGAGACGTTAAACGGTCGGACGCCGCGTCAATCGACGCATTTCCCCGCCGAGACGAAGGGCGCTGCCGTATCCTCGGTGCTGAGGCGCGCGAGGGAGAAGCGCAGGCTGGACGCGTCGATCGCGAAGATCACCTTCCGGTCGGCCGAGCGGCAGTAGGTCATCTTCGATTTGCCCTCCTCCGCCGTGGTGCAGCGGTAGATGCCGGGGTAGCCGCCCTTCACGAACATGGTGTCGTCCGAGATCTCGACGTCGAAGCGCCGCGATTCCTGCCGCGCGGCCGTGACGCTCGCCTCGCTGCCCGTCAGGGCAACCTTGGCGTCCTCCGCGCAGAAGTAGCGGATCTCCTCCGCGAGCGGATGGCCGGTCCCGATCAGCACGGCCGCGATCGCCAGTGCGGTTCTCGTCATGTCCCGCTGCCCCCAAATAGCCGCAGCCTCCAACGTCCGCTGCGATATGCGGTTGCATACAGGATACAGGATTTTGCCCGGCCGCGCGATGCATCGCGCGGCCGGAGCAATGGGCGCGTGGCGGGGGCCTAGCGGGTCACGCCCGTGATCGCTTCGGCGGCGTCGAGCATGTCCTTCATCGCCTTCGAGGCCGCGCGGTAGGCCGGCGTGCCGCTGTCCCAGTCGCTGCGCGCGATGGCTTGGACCATCTGCTCGGCCTCGCGCAGGGCTGCCTCCTCGGCGCGGCCGAAAGCCGGGAGTGCCGGGTGCCCGGCCTCCGGGCCCTGCGCCAGGATCTGGCTCAGCCGAAGCGTCTGACCGGGCCGCATCGCGGCCGCGCCCGGCTCGGGCGGAGTGAAGCCCGCCAGGATCCGCGCGAGCCGGCGCTTCCAGGTTCCGATGTCGGCGGGCAGGCGCAGCAGCGGGTAGACCGGGTCGGGCTCCGCGACGGCGTCGAGGGCGGTCTGGGCCGTATTCTCCGCCTTGGCGAGCCGTTCGGTGATGCTGTCGATCTCGGTGCGCGTCTTGGCGGACTTCTCGGCGATCTCCTGGACGTTGCGCGCGATCTCCTCCGTCGCCGTGCGCTGCTGGCCGAGCGTCTGGGCGAGGGCGTGGGTGAGGCTGCTCGTCTCGGTGATGCCGGTCTCGGCCTCGGCGATGCGCGAGCCGAGTTGCGCGACGATGCTGCCTCCGCTTGCCACCGCCTCGCGGCTCTCGCCCACCGCCTCCGAGATCAACGCCATCTCGGTCTGGAGCGTGCCGAGCCAGGAGCGGATCTCCTCCGTCGACTTCGCCGTCTGCCCGGAGAGCGCCTTCACTTCGGCGGCGACGACGGCGAAGCCGCGCCCCGCCTCGCCGGCGCGGGCCGCCTCGATCGTCGCGTTGAGCGCGAGCAGGTTCGTCTGGCCGGAAATGCCGGCAATGGTGGCCGCCATCGTCCCGATCTGCGCGATGGCTCCCTGGAGCACCTTGAGGCGTTCGTCGATCTGCATCGTCCGATCGTGGATCGCTTGCATCGCCTCCCGGGTCTGCTGCACGTCGCGCAGACAGAGCGTCATCGCGGCCTGCGCCTCCTGCGCGCGGGCTCCGGCGCCCTCGGAGGTTTCCGCGACCTGCGCGATCGAGGCGACCATCTCCTCGGTGGCGCTGGCGATGGTCTGCGAGGAGCCCGCGATCTGGCCGACATCGTATGTGGTCCAGCCCACGTTGATGGCGGCCTCCGACGCTTCCCGGCCGAGCCGCGCGATGGCGGAGAGATCGCGCCGCCGTTTCGCACTCCGGGCGGTCTCGAGACGGCGCAGCGCGTCCGATACCGGGCCGGCCGGCAGATCGGCGGCGGAAAGATTCTGGCTCGCGATCAGCCGCTCGACAGCGGCCAGGAGACGCGCCTCCTCCCGGATCGGCTGCGGCTCCGATGTCAGAGGCTCGGCCGGCGCCTGTGATGCGCGAAAGCTCCCGATGGCCGACCGAAACATGCTGCGCTCCCTCCGCAATTCTTCGTGGGCAGGATGAGCCTGGATCGTTAATTTCTACCTGACGTTGGTGCTGCGCCGGCTATGCGGTCGGTACGGAGGCAGGCGATGGGGGGATCGGTTTCATCGGCGAGGCGTTTGCAGGAATAGCGACGCTTCGCGGGGGCCGATGATGCAGAGGTTCATGGGGATCGCCGCCGAGGAGGTCGAGGCTTTGGCCGAGGCCGCGCGCGACGCGATCAATCTCCGTCTGAAGTCCCTGCCCGACGGGGGCGGGGCGGGCTTCTGGGAAGCGGTGTCGAAATCTTACGGCCGTGGCTTCGCCGAGATCGCCGCGGGTCTCTGCGGCCCCGTCGAGGTGGCGATCGAGGATGGCACCCGGGAGCCGGAAGCCGCGGCCTGACCATATTCAGCGGCGGCGCACACCTCTTCGGCCTCGGTCCGAATCACAGCCTTGCCGACACAGGCATTCTCACCCGCGAGCCGCACGGGGCGAGTCCGATCAGGGCGCAGCGCCGTGCGCGAGGGCGGCGCCCGGGACCACCCTCAAGGATGCCGATGGCTTCAGCAGCCGACACAGATGCCTGTGTCGAGGCTGCGATCGAGCCGTGTGCGCCCGCTCCGGATGCCGCCCGTGTGGTGCGGGCCGGAGGCGCCGAAGCCGTGGCCGCGCCGCAGGATCACCGGGGCCGTATAGCCGGCGTCGGGCCGAAACAGGACGTTGCGCTGCATATCCATGCGCAGCGCGCTTCGATCCGCCTGCTGCTGCTGCTGGAGCGACCGGATCTGGGCTTGGCCCGCGAGAGCGTCGTTGATGCTGTTCAGGTTCGAGCTCGGCAGCCCCTGCGCCTGGGCCGGCAGGGCATGCGCGAGGGCGAGAGCGGCGAGCAGGTAGAGGGGCGAAGCGCGCATGACGGTCCTCGTCATTTGGGCGGGCCGGGGATGCTGGAATGACGCGGAGCCCGACCCTCCGGTTCCCGCGGGAATGCCCGACTCGATGCGGCCGCCGGTGTGCTCTCCTGTAACCGGCTTCCGATGGGTTGAGCTAGGCCTGATTAGTACGCAAGTGTAGGTTTTCGTGCCGGGAAATACTGATAAAATACTTTTCGCGTTGGAAATAAACGGGCAAGTGTAGATGCCCCTCGACATATCCTGCCCGATGATGGTCCGATTGGCGGCGCTGCTTGAGGACGAGCAGCTCCTGAGGGGCAACCCGAAGCGCGATGATCTCTTCTTCGCGATCTCCGCGCTGCTGGCGGAAGCCCTTCAGGATGGCGCCGACGAGCGGACCCTGAAGGCGATCCGCGCCGCGCTCGCCATCGCCGACCTGAGCTTCCTGCCGCCGGCCGGCCTGGAAATCGGGCGCGGCTGAACTGTGCTACTTCAAGGCCAGCAATGGGCGCGGGGGGCGATTTCGCGCCGAATGCGGGTCAGCGCCGCGTGGAGATCGATTCCGGCGATCGGCGTCCGCAGGCGCGCCGCCCTGCCTGATCGCACAGCTCGCGGGGGCTGTCCCGCCCGTCCGCCGGGAAGGCCGTGCGCTCCTCCTCCGGCTCCTCCGCGCCGATGAAGGCCGGGACCGGCCGGGTGACGTCGAAGACGAACTTGCTGCCTCCGAGGGCATCGGTCACTTCGTGGACCAGCATCTGCGCGTTCCTCCGGGTGCCGGCCGCCGCCCGCTTCGCGGAACCGCCGGTTCTGTAAGGCATGACGGCGCGCGGAGAGAATCGTTCCGGCGGCCGTGAGATTTCCCGGGCCGCCTCGGATCAGGGCGTGTCGATCAGGTCCTTCCGGCGCGAAATGCCGAGCTTGCGGAAGATGGTGTGGGTGTGAACCTTCACCGTGTTCTCGGCGAGGTGGAGAAGGTGTGCGATGTCGCGGTTGCTGCGCCCGGCGCGCAGGTGGCCGAGCACGTCGTTCTGCCGAGCCGTCAAGCCCGCGTCCCGGCCCTGCCGAAGCGGCGAGCTTTCGCTCGCGCGCTCGTCCGGCTTCGGCGCCGGCAGGCGGCTGAGCGAGGACGGGACGAAGACGCCGCCCTCGCAGATCCTGGCGACCGCGGCCGCGAGCGCCTCGGGCGGCAGATCCGCCGGGAGGTAGCCATGTGCGCCGGCCTGCAGGCAGGCGAGCACGTCATCCCGCTCGTCCGTAGCCGCGATCACCACCACGCGCAGGCCCGGGAAGACGAGACGCAGGTCGAGCAGGGTTGCCGTGCGCCCCGCCTCGAAATCCTGACCATCGAGCATCGCGAGCGCGACGTCGGCCCGACTACTGACGACGCGGCGCGCCTCGGAGAGGGAGGAGCACGCGATCACCTCGACGAAGCAACCCCGGGCGCGCACGAGGGCGACAAGGGCGTGCCGACGCTCGTCGTTCCCGGATGCGATGAGCGCGACGCGCGCGAGCTTCAACATGGCCGCCACCGTTCCTCACCGAGCGGCATCCTGAGCGCGCGGGATGTCGACAGGGTTCCACGCGGCCCGGGCGCGGGATACGGCACAAGGTGGGAGACTTCCTCCGACGATGGTCCGAAACCGTTGTTTCATTTCCGACTCGCGCCGAGCCGATACGGCGGGAGCGAGCGAAAAACTCATTTCCGACGGTGGGCGCTCGGCCCGCTGGATCGCGCGCGGACGGCATGCATATCGAGGAACGGCTTAGATGCCTGACCGAAGGCTTTCCGGGTGGCGGGACGATCCGGCCTCATATGCCCCGTTGCATCCTGCAGGCCTCGCGCCTGCGCGCTCACGCGCGACTGTTCCGGGTGGGAGTGGCCTGTGGCCGACGAGCGGCGACGCTCTCGGAGGCCCTTCCGCAGGCGGCCTTGTCGGCAGACGGGGGGGCTGCTCTGACTACCCCGACCGGCCGCCGGAACGCGTTCCGCTTCGGCGTGATCCGGTTCGACAGCGAGCCGGTCGGCCTCGAATGCCTCGTCTGGGAACTGACGGGCGACGGCGCGATCCTCGAGATCGAGCCGCACTCCATCGCCCCGAACCTCTTCCGGCTGGAATCGGCCGACCTGTCCCTCGACCGGGCCTGCCGGGTCACGGGACGGGAGGGGCGCAAGCTGACGGTGCAGTTCGGCGGGTGAGGAGGCCGCGACACCCGCTCACCTCTGCTCGCTCGGAAGCTTGGTCGGCGCCTGATCCTTGCGCACCGGCTTGCCGGCCGCCCGCACCCTCCGCATGTGCAGGACGAGGCTCCTGAGCGCCACCGTGAGGACGTAGCCCACCTGCAGGGACAGGGCGCAGCCGAGCAGAAGCAGCGGTGTGAGGGGTCCGTTGAAGACGTAGCTCGCGAGCCCGCAGACGACGATCAGCCCGAGCGTCGTGAACGCGACTCCGACCACCGAGAGCCAGAGGCCGCATAAGGCTCCGAAGACTGCGAACAGCGCCGGAATCAACATGAGGGGCACCATCCAACAACCTAAACCGCGTTTCCGTGCTCGCGCCTAGATTTCGTTAAGACCGACGTCATCGCTCGGGAGTCGTCAAGGGCGACCATCGTACGTCTCACGGCACGCGCCACTTCCTCGTCCTCGACTTGGTGCGAGGAACGTTCTCGTTATCAGGCGTCCTTATCGCGCAAAAGCTGAAATTTTTTGCGAACGCCCAAGTCTGTTGCGGCGGGTCCGCGCTGCTACGCCTCGCGGCGCTCAGCGTCCGTAGACGTCCTCGACGCGGATGATGTCGTCCTCTCCGGTGTAGGAGCCGACCTGCACCTCGATCAACTCCAGCGGGATCTTGCCCGGATTGGTCAGCCGGTGCATCGAGCCGATCGGCAGGTAGATCGCCTCGTTCTCGTGCACCAGCACCAGCCGCTCGTTGAGCGTCACCTCCGCCGTGCCCTTCA